>CAMZEO010000022.1 GCA_947305735.1 uncultured Planctomycetales bacterium
CGATTATTTCGCGGCGCGGGGCGTCGTCGTTTTTAAAGGCGTCGGCTCCTCGCGCCGGTTTTTGTCTCGGCGACGGCGTTCGGGGGCGTTCGCGGCTATTTTTATTTTTTTCCAAAAAAGACCGTTGACGTTTTGTAAAACGGGTTTAGACTGCAGATTGTTGAATTAAGCGAGTTAAGTTTAAGACGTTTGGGTAAACGTTAGATTGGAAATCGGGATGTTTGATCAAGTCTGTCGTCGTTCTTGGCGAAACGTTGTTTTTGTTTCTCGGCGCGTTTTTTCGCTTCGCGGCAAATGAGTTTCGCGTTTGTTTGAAATCGAGTTGGTTCAAACAAGCGCTTAGTCTATTTTTCAAAACGCGGGGAACGACTTAACGGAGTCGTTTCCGGGGGGCGTTTTGTCGAAATAGAGTATTGAGTCGGCGGGAAACGACGGGATTCGACGCGTCGTTCAATGGATAATTGGTTCTTTAATATTTGTATTAACAACAGTTAGTTCTTGAAAGGAGGTAACGTCATGGTTGAAGTTTTTAAAATACTTTTCCTCCGACGCCGGAGTTCCGACGCGATTTATCAAGCGCGGTTCTTTAGGGCGTTTACGGAAAACTGCGGATACAACGCGTTCGTCGCGATGGCGTCCGCGACGTTCGAATGGTTCGACGCGTCGACGTTCAATATTCTCAACGCCGCCGTTTTCAGCGGCGCGTCCGAGCGTCTCGAACGCCGTCGCGTCCGCGCGTTGAGCGCGTTGATCGTCCTGTTCGTTCTTACCGAGCAACTGTCGTTGGCCTGGCTCGGTCGCGCGTATTTCTGGAAGCCTTCTCTCGGACGCTGGTTCGTCATTCAAACGGCGACGCTCTACTGGAACGCTTATTGGACGCTTTTCGCGCGTCAGACCGTCGCGTTGCTTTTGACGGCGTTCGCTTGCCGTCTCCACTCGCGCGCGTTCGCTTCGCGGCGTAGCGCCGACTTTGGTTCGGCAAATCGTTCGCTCGACGCGGAGCCGGTTTCCTCGGCTCGCGTTTCGCGGCTTTTCCCCGTCCGCGCCGAATATTCGCGCAAACGTCGATTAAAGCGTCCGTCGCGCGTCGTCCGCGCCCTCTTGACGGCGTCGTAGCGAACGTTTGACCGCGCTTTCTCATTGAACCGATTTGCCTCGCGCAAGTCGATTCAATACCCGCCGGGGAATCTTTCGCGACGTTCGTTTTTTCGTCTTGTCTCCGATCTCCAACTCGCTCGTTCTTTTCGCGTTGTCGCGATCTCTATGAACGAATTCCAAAAAAAAGTCCTTTTTAGCGCGATTTTTCTTTCTTTTGTCTTGATATTAACGCCGCCTTGAACTACAATACTCCAAGTTGACGTTTTTTTATCCGTTCCATCCGAATGCAACCGCTTGTCGAATATCCGTTTCGGTTTTTGTTGACAATTCGGTGGAACAAGACGTTTTTCCTCGACGCAAAGGGAACGAACCATGAATGCGGATCAAGAAAAATCGGACGCGATCATTGAATCGGACGGCGCGGCGCCGCCGGTCGAACCGACGGACGCTTTGTCGGACGAAACGCTTGAAGCGCCCCAAGTCGCGCCGCAAGAAGACTGTCAAACGGAGCCCGAAGACGATCCGTTCGCGCCGCCCGTCGTCGAGTCGGACGCGTTGGAAACGCCGGCTTCGGCGCCCTCTCTCGACGAAGTCGTCGCGCTTTTGAAGCGGCTTCAGGTCGATTTCGAGCGGAAATTGAAATACAACGCGAAAAAAGACGAAATGATCGACAATCTCCACGCGGAAAACGTCGAGTACAAAAAAGACTTGATGTGGAGCGTGAAAAGGGAGCTCGTCGAGAGTTTTATCGCGGAGATCGACGACGTTGAAAAACGTTGGAAACCGAGCAAATTGGAAGAGCCGATCCCGTCCGATTACGACCAACTCGCGGCGCAATATAAGAAATTGCTCAAATACGTTTGCGAGGAATTGCCCGATAATTTGCGGTTCGCGCTCGAAAGCCGCGACGTTTTCGCATACTCTTCCCAAGAGGGCGTCGAATTTGATCCGAGAACGCAAAGGTCGGTCAGGACGACTCCGACCGACCGGCCCGAGCTTAACAAGACGATTAAACCGCTCCGACCGGGGTATCGATCGGTGATTCGCGGTCAGGAAACGATTATTCGTCCGGAATTGGTCGAACTCTTGAAATATACGGGCGCCGCTCCCGCTCCGTCGAATTTCGCCGCGCAGGATCCGCCGCGGGTCGACGAGCCTGACGCGTGATCTTTCCTTCGTTTCGTTTTTCCCTTTTTCCCGCAATTTGAAAGATAAAAACAGATGGCAAACAGAGTTTACGGCATTGACCTCGGCACGACCTATTCGGCGATTTCGTTCATTAACGACTCCAACAAAGCGGAGACGATCCGCAATTCGGACAACGAACAGATAACGCCTTCGGTCGTCTTCTTTGAATCGCCGGAAAATATCGTCGTCGGCAAAATCGCCAAAGAGTCCGCGAAATCCGACCCCGAACAGGTCGTCGATTTCGTCAAGCGACAGATGGGAACCGATTGGACGTTCGCCTACGAAGGTCGCGACTACAAGCCCGAGGAGATCTCAAGCTATATCCTCAAACGGCTTGTCGGAGACGCGCGAAAGACCGAGGGACACGACGTTAAGGACGTCGTGATCACGTGCCCCGCGTATTTTGGGGACGGGGAGCGCAACGCGACGCGCCAGGCCGGCGAGATCGCGGGTCTGAACGTGATCGCCATTCTCGACGAGCCCGCCGCCGCGGCGCTCCATTACGCGTTTCGAGACGGAATGACGAACGAGGGCGGGAACCGAACGGCGATCGTCTACGACCTTGGAGGCGGAACGTTCGACGTAACGGTCGTTTCGATCGAAGACAACAACGTTCGGATCGTCTGCACCGACGGCGATCACCGACTTGGCGGCAAAGACTGGGACGACCGAATCGTCAAAGATCTTATGAGCGATTTGGAAAACGAGCTTGGCGAGAGTTCCGAGAACTGCAATTGGGACGATCCCGAAACGAGTTACGACCTTCGTTTTTCCGCCGAAAACGCCAAGAAGACGCTTACGAATCGCGAAACGGCGAAAGTTCGCGTAACGTGCGACGCCGGGCGCGTCAACGTCGACTATACGCGCGAACGATTCGAACAGTCGACGAGCGACCTGCTCGAACGCACCGTCGAATTCACGCGCAACGTCTTAAACTTGGCGAAAGAGAAGGGGGTCGATCGTATCGACGATTTCCTCCTCGTCGGCGGCTCGACGCGCATGCCGATGGTCGAAGCGCGGATTCGGCGCGAATTCGAGGCGGAACTCGGCTGCGCGCCGCAGTCGTTCGACGTCGACGAGGCGGTCGCCAAAGGGGCGGCGTGGTTCGGGTACTGCCAGACGATCAAAGTGTTGCTCGACGACAAAGCGAAAGAGTCGGGTAAGGAGAGTTTCGAAGAACTTTCCGAAGAGGAAAAGAAAGACGTCGCCGCCGACGTCGCGGCGGAACAGGGCGTTTCCGACGAATACCTGCTCGAGGCGGGGAACACGAATATCACGACCGTCGCGACGAAGAGCTACGGTATTCGCGCCGTGAAAGGCGGAACGCCGGTCGTTCACAATATGATTTTGCGTCAGACGGCGACGCCGGTCGTCACGACAAAGATTTTCGGAACTCAGGACGCGGGCGCGGAGCTTATCCAGCTTCGCGTTTTCAGCGGGAACGATTCCGCCGAAGACGTTCCGCTTGAACAGTGCGAAGAACTAGGCGTCGCGGATCTCAATCTTCCCCCGGGATTGCCCGCGCGAACGCCGGTCGAAGTCGTTTTCGAGCTTTCTCCCGAGGGCGCGTTGAAGATTAGCGGAACCGCGGCCGGAAGCGAAGTCCGCGCGGAGTTCAAGGCGGAAACCGGCATGAGCGCCGAAGAAGTCCGGGAAGCGAAGGAACGCAGCAAAGACCTGGTCGTCGAATGAGTCAAGGAGTCGTCGAGAAATGAAACCATCGAGCAAAGTTTTCGGAATCGACCTCGGCACGACGTACAGTTGCATTTCTTACGTCGACGACTACGGGAAGGTTCAGGTGATTCCCAACGAGCGCAATCAGCGGACGACGCCTTCCGTCGTCTGGTTCAAAGAGAATAGCGTCGTCGTTGGAGAAGAAGCGAAGGAAGCGACGTCGATCTGTCCGAACGACGTTTGTCAATTCGTCAAACGCAGCATGGGAGATTCGTCGTTTTACGCCTCGTATTCCGGCGAGTCGCGCAGTCCCGAGGAGATTTCCAGCTTCATCCTGAAGAAGCTCGCCAAAGACGCGTCGGCGGCTCTCGGCGAGGAAGTCAAGGACGTCGTGATCACGTGTCCGGCGTACTTCTTCATTAAGGAGCGCAACGCGACGAAGCGCGCCGGCGAACTCGCGGGTCTAAACGTCCTTCACATTCTCAACGAGCCGACCGCCGCCGCGATTTCCTACGGGGTCGGCGCCGACGGCGAAGACAAAACGATCCTCGTCTTCGATCTCGGCGGGGGCACGTTCGACGTGACGTCGATTCATTTTGGCGCGAATGAGGACCGCGTTTTGTTCACCGACGGAGATCATCGTCTCGGCGGGAAGGACTGGGACGATCGGCTGGTTCGCTTAATCGCCGAACGTTATCAGGAAGAGACGGGCGGCGGCGAGGATCCGCTCGAGTCGCAGGAGGCGCTCGCGGAACTCTTTTTGATCGCGGAGACGGCGAAAAAACAGCTTAGCGAACGCGAAACGGCGAAAGTTCGATTCACGTATAACGAGGAGTCGACGCGCTTTGAGATAACGCGCGCCGAATTCGAGGACGCCACGTCCGACCTTTTGACGCGAACGATCGAGTTTACGAGAAACATTTTCGACAAGACGCGCGAACTCGGGGAACGAATCGAGGAGATTCTTTTGGTCGGCGGCTCGTCGAAAATGCCAGCCGTCGCCAGGCGGATTGAACAGGAGTTCGGCATGAAGCCGAAGCTCTACGATCCGGACGAGGCGGTAGCGCGCGGCGCCGGAATCTTTGGAAACAACCTGCGCCTGCGTAAAATCGCCGAAGAAAAGACGGGCAAAAAAATTACCGAATTGACGCTCGACGATTACGAAGACGTCGCCGCAGATTGCGGGTATACGCTCGAGACGGTTCAAAAGGCGATGAGAACGTTTTCCAACGTTACGAGCAAGACGTTCGGACTTTCGCTGATTAACGCCGAGACGGGCAAAGATTCCGTTTGCAACTATATCTACCGCGACACGCCGTTGCCGGCAAAGAAATCGAGCGCGGTCGTAACCTGCGCGAACAATCAGGAAAACGCTCTGGTGGAGATTTATTCGAATACGTCGTCTAAACCCTCCAATCTAAACGCTTACGACGACGATTGGGTTCCGTACGACGAGTGCGAAAAGATTTGGGAGGGAACTCTCGACTTTCCAATTAAGACGTTAAAGGCGGGATCTCCGATCGACACGGTCTTTGAGATTTCCGACGAAGGTCTTTTGACGGTGACCGTGACGGAACCGAAGTCGGGCAAGAGTTTAGTCGCCAAGATCGAAACAAGCGAGTCCGTCGATCCCAAGGAAAAACAAGCCCAGGAAAAACGTTGTTCGGAGCTGGTTGTGGAATGAGCGCGGAGGAACGTTCGAAACGCGTCGCCGTAGGAATCGACCTTGGCACGACGTTTTCCGTCGTCGCGTATTGCGACGGAAAGTCCCCTCCGCGCGTCTTGAAGAATTCCCTCGGCAAATCGACGACGCCGTCGGTCGTGTGTTTTAAAGGGGACGAAGTTCTCGTCGGACAGGACGCCAAGGACGAGCAGGCTTGCGGAGAACTCAACGCGGCGTCCTTTTTCAAACGGCGCATGGGCGACGCGAATTTCACGTTTGCCGTCGGGTCGCGCGAGTATTCCGCGACGGAACTTTCGACGTTCCTCCTGAAAAAACTCAAAGAGGACGCCGAAAGGGAACTGGGGCGAACGATAACCGACGCGGTCGTCACCGTCCCGGCGTATTTCAACAACCTCCAGCGTCGGGCGACGCTCGACGCCGCGCGCGCCGCCGGGCTCAATCCTCTGCGCGCGCTCAACGAGCCGACGGCCGCCGCGCTTGCGTTCGGCGTTCGCGCGAACGACTCGAACGCGGGCAAAAAGTATCTTGTCTACGACCTTGGCGGGGGCACGTTCGACGTGTCGATTATCGCGATCGATCGCAAGGAGATCCGCGTTCTGGCGACCGACGGCGATCACCTTCTCGGGGGCAAAGACTGGGACGATCGTTTGCTAACTCACGTCGCGGAACGATTTCGAGACGAGACGGGTCTCGATCTTTTTGAGGACGTCGAGTCCGCGAACGAGGCGCTCGTTCGCGCCGAGCGCGCGAAAATCGAGTTGTCGGCTCGCGAAGAAACAAAAATCACCGCGTCAAGCCGACGCGAAAAAGTCGCTGTTTCGGTTTCGCGCGAACTCTTTGAAAATCTTTCGAGCGATTTGTTCGAGCGAACGGCGACGCTCTGCGAGTCGACGTTGCGGAGTTGCGTTCCCGCGCTGACCTGGAAGGATCTCGAAGGGGTTCTTCTCGTCGGCGGCTCGACGCGCATGCCCGCCGTCAAACGTTTTATGGAAGCGAAAAGCGGACGCCCCGTTTTATCGGGCGCGAACGTCGACGAAGCGGTCGCGATCGGCGCGGCGATTCAGGCGGCGGTCGATCTTGAAGCGGCGGAACCTCGATATTCGCTCGAGTCCGGAAGCGAGTATCTTCTGGAAACGCCGCGACTTGCCGACGTCTGCAGTCATACGCTCGGGATGATCGCCGAAAACGACGACCGGTCGAAATACGTCAACAGCGCGATTTTGAACAAGAACGCGCCGATACCGGCGCGCGAGACGAAACGACACAAACTTAACGTCGGAAACGCGGAGAATCCCGAGCTGGAAGTCTATCTGCTTCAGGGAGAGCAGGAACGTCCGCTGGACAATGTCATCCTTGGCAAGCACGTTTTTTCCGGATTCGAACGAACCGGCGCGAAGGAAATTCAGGTGGACGTGACGTATTCCTACGACCGCGACGGGGTCGTGGGCGTCGAGGCGGCGCAAGTCGGCTCTTCGCGCAATCTGGAAAAGCGCGTCGAAACCGTTCCCGACGATATGTCCTGGACGGACGGCGTTCCGAAGGAATTGACGAAAAGCGTTTCCGCTAATTTGTCGATCGTTTTCGCCGTCGACGTCTCCGGAAGCATGGAGGGCAAACCCGTCGAAAAAGCCAGAAAAGCGTTTTTGTCGTTCGTCGACCAGTTCGATTTGGAAACGACAAAAATTGGCGTGATACGCTTTGCCGATAAAAACGACGTCGTCCTGAGACCGACGCGTTCCAGAATCGAAATTGAACGAGCCGCTTCCAAAATCCAGAACGCCCCCTGGACCGTCGGTTCGGGAACTTCGGCGATTCCTTTCGACGACGCCTACCGTTGTTTTACCAATACTCGAGACGGGCTCCGCGATTCTTTCGCGAAGAGCCCGAGCTTCGGGGAACTCCGTAGTCGTGGCGTCGGCGCCCTTTCCGGAAACGATCGCGAACGGCGCTTTGTCGTCGTTTTAACCGACGGTCAATGGCTCTTTCAATCGAAGGCGGTTAAAAAAGCCAAAAGTCTTGCGGAGCATGGAATCGACGTCGTCGCTATCGGCTTTGGCGGCGCGAATAAGAAATTCTTACGGGAAATTTCCACGATGGACGAAGGGTCGTTATACACCGATTTGTCGCGTCTTGAAGAGTCGTTTTCGTCGATCGCCCAGACGATTAAAGGGAACGGATTGAAACGAGTTTAGCCGCTTTTCCGTTCCGCGTTGACAAAACGCGCGGTCGAACTTCTTGAAGGACGCGAACGACGACGCGTTTATCGCGCGTTCGGGTTCTTTGCAGCGGCGCGTTGACGGCGGCGAAACGTTGGTTACAATGCCGCGCGAGAGGGGTCGTATTGGAATCAAACCGGGAGGGCGAACAATTGAACTTGACCGTTTGACGCGCGGCTCCGGTCGCGTCCGTCGGACGTCGACGCGTCGTTTGCCGTCGTTTTTGAGTCGAGACTTTGCGCGAGTACATTTTTACGTCGTTTATCGCTTCTTCTTTATCGTTTTTCCAACTTGAACGGGTTCGAATAAACGCGAGTCGCACCGTCCCGTTATTTTTCCGTATTTTTCAGGTCGTCGCGTTGACTTTTTGTCGCGATTTGTTTTAATTGAGTCAGAGCGGACTTTTGTTTGCTTACTATTACGAGCTTCGCCCGTTCGCAACCGGCGCGAAGCGGGAAGCGTTGATTTTCCAACGACGACGACATTTATTGGCGCGTTGAAGAATCGCTTTTAAAGAACCGAAACGACTGAACGATGATCGCGTCCGATAATTACTACATAATGCTCGAGTGTTTTTTGGATCCTCCCGAGCTCGATTGGCCTAAACTTGAAGCGCATATTAAGGCTAAGCGAGACGAATGGAATAAAAAACGCAACAATCCCAACGGCACGTTTTATCAACGCCTCAGCGAGCGGATCGACGAAGCGACGAAAGCGTTGAAAGAGGATCAGAGCGTTCGTAAAAAGCAGGCGGAGGACGCGAGAAAACTTAAATTGGAGGAACTGGACGACCGGATCGCCGCATGTTCCTCGGGAGGTTCCATCGCGCCCGAACAGATTCAACTTCTTCTGGACAGGTATTCTCCGTTTTTTCAAGCGGGCACGATTCGCGGACGGATTAAAGTCCCCGAAGCGACGGAAAGCGCTCTCCTTCCTCCGCCGCGAAAAGTTGAAAACGCGGAATCCAAACGTTTCGCCCCGAAGATGAAGCAAGTTTCGACTTGTCTGCAAGTTCTGGGCAAAGAAACGGTTTACGAAGCGCTTGGACTCGCGCGGACGTCGTCCGCCGCGCAGTTGAGAAGCGCGAGCGAGGAACTTGGCGAGAAAGGTCAGAAAGCTAGTAAAAAGACTGCGGAAGCGAACGCGCGGAAGGAACTCGGCGGTCTGGCCGGGGAGTTTTTTCAGGACGAGACGAGCAAGCGAGCGTTTGAAGCGTCGTGGGCGCGTTTTCAATTTGACGAGAAATTAATTGAAAATTTCGAATACCGGATCGTTCAACGCAAAGAAGGAACGAGAACCGAAAAATTCGTCTCCGAAAAGAATTATGAAACCTCGTTGCAAGAGGCGATCAAGGAAGGCATGTCCTCCGACGAAGCCGCGTGGTTTGTCTACGAATTTTACGTCGTCAAACGCAAGTGCCGCGATCCTCGCGTCGACCGTTCCAAAAAGAACGAACCCGAGAACGTCTATTGTCCCAACTGTTTCGCGGCGAACGATTCGCGGGCGAACAAGTGCGTTTCGTGCGGGTATTCGTTGAAGACGAAATGTCCTAAGTGCGGAAAGACGAGCGCTTTAGTCGAACGATGTCCGTCGTGCGGCTTTTCGTTTGTCGATATGGAAAACGCGGCGTTGTTGACGAACGAATCGAAGAACGCGTTTGCGGATAATCGTCTTGACGACGCGATCGACGCTTTCCGACGCGCCCGGACGATCTGGAAAGACTCGCCGGGATTGGACGCGTTGGGAGAGCGTCTTCGCGACGCTTGCGCCGAGCGCGAATACCGGCTTTTCCAGTCGGATATCGAATCCGGTCGGGTCGACGACGCCAAACGGCGCGTTCTTAACTTTTCCTTCGACGACGTTTTGTCGGCGAAAGGGCGCGAATATCAACGTCTTGCCGAGGAAAAACTGCGCGTTTATGACAAAACGGTCAGAGTCGCGGTCGAGCTGGAAGAACTTTGTCAAAAGAACCGTTTTTTTGAAGCGCGCAAAATTTTGACCGAAATGGTCTCTCTAGGTTCGGGGATTGAGGGACTCGCCGCGATTCGCAAGAGAATCGAAGCGGGCGCGGAACGAGCGCGCGCCGAGCTTAAAGCGATAGAAAACGCTCCGGATCGCGAGAAGAAACTCGCCGATCTTCTCGCGCGCTTTCCCGACTTTGAAGAAGCGCGCAACTTGTTGAAAACGCAAGACGTGGAGTCGGTTCCCAAGGTCGACGCGTTTGATCGCGGCGGCGGGATCGAAGTCTGTTGGTCGCGCTCTCCTTCGCTTGGGGAAGTCTTTTACCGCGTCTTGCGCTCGGAGCTTCGGCATACGGGAGGGAGCGTTCGGCAGACCGCGCCGGTCGTTCTGAGCGACGGCGTTTCGGAACTGTCGTATCTTGACGAAACGGCGGAAGAATTCAAGGGATACGTCTATTCGGTCGTCGCTCGTCGCGCTTCTTCCAGCGAGTCGGCCGCGACGAGCGCGGCTCCCGTCGTTCGCGTTGGAAAAGTTCGCAACCTTCAAACGACGCCCGATTCGAAAAAAATCGAGGTTTCCTGGCAAATCTCCCCGAACGCGCTCAGGATCGCCGTCAAGCGACGGAATCTTTCGAATCCCAAAGAGCCCGCGGTCGACGTTCCGCGCGTCGACCGAACCGGGTTCGTCGACGTCGGACTTGTCGACGGAAACGAATATCTCTACGCCGCGACGATTTACTACGCGGACGTTTCCGGCAAAGAAAGCGCCGCGCCCGTCTTGCAGTTCAAAGGGGTTCCCGACGAACCTCCGAAAGCGTTGGACGATTGGAAAGGCGCGTATTCGCGCGGAAAGATCGAATTGACCTGGAAAAATCCGCCGAAGGGAGAGGTCTATTTCTTTGAATCGTCGAAACCTTTTGGTCTCAAGCGCGGCGCGTTTTTTACCGGAACGGTTGAGAAGCTGTCCGAAAAGCTCGGCTCTCCGATCGAGCTCAAGCGGACGACGGACGGAACGAAGTCGCGCGCCGTTTTTTCAGTCGGCAAAAAAAGTTCCGAATCAAGACGTTACGTCGTTCCCGTCACGACGGTCGGCAAAATCGGGGCGATCGGCCGCGAGCGCGCGATCTTTTTTCTCGAGTCTGCGGACGGACTTATGGCTCAGCTCGTCGACGACGACGTTTACATTACGTGGAACTGGTCGCGCGGCGTGAAAAAGTGCCTGATTTTGTACGGCGATAAAAAACCTCCGACTAAAATCAGCGATCGGGACTGCGGTCGTCTTTTCCTGACGAAACAGGAGTACGACAAAGAAAACGCGTGGGTTCGTCGCGGTCAGGGGACGCGTCGTCTTTACGTCCTGGTCGCTCAAGTCTACGAAAACGAAGGAGAAGAGCTTTATTCCGAACCGTCGACGCTGTTTACCGAAAAGCTGTTTATTTCGTACCGCTTCTTCAAACGCGAAACCGTTTTCGGACTCGTTTCCGATTCCGGCTCCGGACGTCTTTTGAGGAAGCTCGGACTTTGGAACCTCTTAAGACTGATCGCTAAAGCGCGAACGTCGCGTTTCGTCGCGATTAAACCGATGGAAAGGCGGACGAAGACGCCCGAGATTATTATTGTAAAACGCGGAGACCGAACGCCTTATCGCCGCGACGACGGAGAGATAGTCGCCAGAATACCCGCTTCCGACGACGCGCCTTTTGAGTTCTCGTTGGACGATGTCGTCGCTCCGGGTCGACGCGATTATTTTAGCCTGTACTGCGCCGATCCCGCCGATTCGAGAATTTACGCGTTGATCGAAGAGAAATAATCATCCCGTTGACGAGAGATCGGACTGATGAAACGCATTATTTGTCCCTACTGTTTTGAACCGAACGCAACCGGTCGCAAGTGCGACGCCTGCGGAGAGCGCCTTCCTCCGCAGCTGGACGGTTCCGAGATGATGTTTTCGATCATCGGGTCGACGGAATCGGGAAAAAGCCATTACATAGCGACTTTAATCGGTCAGTTGTACAGTCAGGCGCACCGTTTTCACTGGTCCTGTTGCGCCTTGACGGACGAAACCATGAATCTTTACGACGAACGTTTTCGAAAAACGCTTTACGACAATAAGGACGTGATCGTCAAGACTCAGTCTCGCAACGTCAGGGAACATCGCCCGTTGATTTATTCGTTGAATTTCGACAACGGGGCGCCGCCTGTGACGCTTGTCTTTTACGACGCGGCGGGAGAACGATTCAGCAACCAGGGCGATATGAAAAAAGCGACCAAATATCTCGACTCGTCGTCCGGAGTCATTTTTCTGGTCGATCCTCTTCAGTTGGGTTCCGTCCGCGAAGCTTTTGTCGACAGCGGTCAGGGCGGCGAATCCGACCTTCCCGCCGTTCCTCTCAGCGACGGAAGCGTCTCCAATATTTTTCAACGTCTCGCGAACGTTTTGCGCGCCAAGGAAAAAACGAGGGGACGCGTTCAAACGCCCGTCGCGTTGACGTTTTCCAAAATCGACGCGCTGCGCTTTCTTCTAACGGACGAGTCGCCCGTTTATTTGCCGTCGTTCCATCGTCGCCGCGGGTGTTTCTGCTATTCCGACGCCGCGCGCGTCGACGAGCATCTGCGGTCGTTTTTAGCCGCGTTCGACCGCAACCGCGAATTGTTGAACCATATGAAGCATTTTGATCGTTGCGCTTGTTTCGGAACGAGCGCGTTGGGGCAGAATCCGAAAAGCAACCGTCAAAAGTTGCGTTTTCCGCCCCGACCTATGCGCGTTCTCGATCCTTTCTTATGGTTGTTGGCGGAACACGACAGAATCGCGACCGTCGATTAATCCGGATCTATTATCGCAATTGGAAAACGAACGACTCAAGAAACACGGCAGGCGCGTTATGGCGAACGTTGACGTCGAACAATCGGGCGATCCCCAGGTTTTACAGTGGAAGTATACGTCGAGCAGGCGCAATATCGAACAATCGACGGGGTTCTTTACTTTTTCCAAGTCTGAAAACCTTACGGACGCGGAAAAAAACGAGTTGGTCGACAAAGTCGCCCATTACGACCCTTTGGAGTCTCTGCCGAAGAGACCGACGCCCGAAGAATTAAAGCGTTTTCCCGTCGCGTTTTCCTATTTTCGACTTTCCAACGGCAAGTCCGTTCTCTGCCGAACGCGATACGTCGGGACGGACTACGCGTCGTCCCGATACGGCAACTTTTTCGCGCACGCGCTTATTTTGCAAAAGGGCGACTGGGACGAGCCTTTGCGTTATTTTAACTCGTCGACGTTTTCCGGAGGTTTGACAAAGGAGGAAATCGAGCTGGAGGGCGTTCCGGAGCCGTTGGAACAGCTCGCTTTAAGCGACGTCGACGGAAACAATCCTTTCGCCGGTTTGACGTCGGTCAATCCCGCGTGGCTTAACATCGTTAAACGGATTGTCGACCGATTTTACGACGCTCTGAAAAGCGGGGTCAATCTTGTCGTTTATCTTGACGAGAACGACCTTGGAAAATACGCGGCTCCCGTCCTCTCGTTGTTTTTGGACGCGCTTCCGAAAGGCGTTCGACGGAAAATCGGCTTTTGCACCTACGTTCGCGACGCGACCTACGAGCCTTTGATCAACGCTCGCGACAACTACTGTTTCGTCGCCTTCGCGCCGTCGACCGCCAAAGAATTAAATCCCGCCGGCAAATTTCTTTCCGTCGACCTTTCGAATTTAGCTTCTTTAATTAAGCTGGATTATCGCGCGAAACGCGTTTACGCGCGCCGATTGACCCGCGATTTTCTGAGCGACGTCGTCGGCGTTTATCCCAATCTCGTCGATTCGTCTTCCTCGCGGTCTCTTTACGAGACTCGGAAAAACGATTTGCTCTATCTGAACAACCTCGGGAGCGTCGACGAATTGCTTCGCGGCGAGCCGTCAAGTTTCGACGCCGTCAAGGACGTCTGGAAATTCTTGCTCGGACTGTTTTTAGATCCGAATCGCTTTGAAATCGTTCAAAATTTTGTTTCGACGGTTTTGCAAAACGATTATCGCAAGATTCCGTTCGCTCGCGATCTTGTCAGGGAAATTCTTGCTTTTTCCCTTCGCGTCGTCGAGGGAATACCCGAGCGTCCGGCGGACGTTTCGTATCGTGAAAAAGGGACGCGCGACGCTTGCGTTTTTTGGCGAAATCATATTCCTCGAGAAGAAGGCGCCAAATCCGCGTGGCGCGCCTGCGTTCTCGCCGAGGCGAACGCCGTTTTTGGAAACGAAAGCTCCGCCGCGTCCGCGTTCGCTGAAAACGGGGCGTCGCGCGCTCTTGAAAACGCGTCGGCCAAGGCGTGCTTGCGGACTTTTTTGACGACGCCTTCCGCCGATCCCGTCGTCGATTTTCTAACGATCGCCCTGGGTTTTAGAGTAATCGTCAAAGAAGGCGAGCCGCTCTCTCCGACGGAGATCGAGCGCCTCAACGAGCTTTACGTCGATCTTTCGAGGAACGAGCCCTGGAAGAGTCGAATTGAAATCGATTTTTTTGAAACGTTTGCCGCCGAAATCACCAGACCCGAGACGTATCGCGCGATAATTCGGACGATAGGGGACGATTCGCTCCGACGATATGTCGAGAGAAAATTTATCGACTGCCCGAATTATTGGCGTCTTGGAAAAGGCGTTCCGACCGTCGGCAAAGTCGCGCCTCCAGCGTTCGGCATGGAGCCTCGTCTTTACTCGGACGACGTCGAAGTTGACGACGACGATCAAGACGCGCGACCGACGATTGTCGACGCTCGGGCTTTGACGCAAAAGCCCGACGCCGCGCGACGGGAGAAAAACCGCGCCGAAGACGACGGGGAGAAACTTGTTTTCGCGGACGCTCGGTCTTTGGCGCAAAAGACGAAAGAAGCGCGACAAAGCGCGAAATTGACTTCCGAATCCGCGGAGTTTCGGAGCCGAAAGAGCCCGACCCGATATCCGGGCGCCGACGCGCTGGTTCTTTGGTTGGTTAATCAAAGGGACGAACGCAGTTTGGAACTTTTAACGGAAGACAACCTGTTTGGATCTTTTATTCCAGACTCAGACGGAGATTACGGTTCTTATAAAGATTTTACGCATGCGAGAGGATATTTTAAGAAATACTACAAAGATAGTTCCAACGAAAACGACGGGTACGTCGCCGGGAATTGGGATTCTTTGGAAAACGATTGGTACGATCGGGTGATAGAGCGCCGCCGCGTCGTCCTGATTCGGGCGGCGATAGGACTGCTTTTGTTAATAGCGGCGATCGTCGCGGCGTTCTTTACCGTCAAGTATTGGAGCGACATAAGCGCGTATGTTCGGAGACTTTCGGAAGTCGTTTCAGGTTGGTTTAAGAAAACGCCTTGACGAAAGCGAGTTTGCTTTCGACGTCGATCGAACGGGGGCGGCTCGGGTCGAGCGTCGATAAAGTCGGCGCCGGGATTCCCATGAGAGAACGACGTTTGTGAAGCGCGTCTTTTTCGAGAATACGACGGAAGAACGGTTTTTCATGCGATTGATTGGATGAAGAAAGAAAATGAGCGGTAGAAAATCGTCCGATTCTGATTCTAATTTTGATCCCGGTTGTCTGACCTTTTTTATCCTCGGCGCGATATATCTGTTGTGGCCGTTGTGCCGATTTATTGTCTTTCTTTTGAGTAAGATAGCCGAACTGTGCTCGACGTGTCTTTCGTATCTTTCCGGAGGCGCGAGAGGTCTTTTGGATAATCTGGGAAGCGCGATTATAGGCGGTCTTTCCCTTATTCTGGTCGTTTCCGTAGTTTTGTTCGCTCCGCGGTTATTCCGCGCGCTGGACGATTTTGTCTATTACGTTCAAAACAATATACTCGTCTGTCCCAAGTGTCATTCCGTTCTGAAACGCGTCGGCGTAAAATGTCCCTCGTGCAACGTGGTTTACGACAATTTATATCCGACGTTCCGACATTTTTTTTATATGGAATGCGCGAATTGCGGCGAGAAACTTGCGACGACGCGTCTGTTGGGCAGGACAAAATACGAATCCTACTGTCTGGAATGTCATTCTCCGCTTGGCGTCAACGCGAGCGAAGGGAAGGTGGTCGCCATTCCGATCGCGGGAGGGCGGGCGTCCGGCAAGACGACGTTCCTCATGTCGAGCCTGAAAACGCTCGCTTGCGACTATCCCCTGAAGAAGAAATGGTCCGCGTCGTTTCCTTATAGGGAATCGGAAAGGAACGCGAAATATTTGAACGATTGTTTTTCCAGGGGAATTACTCCCGATCAAACGCGCGATCTTATTCCTCGCGCTTTTTGCATCGATTACAAGGCGGGACGCTTGCGAGAAAGCATTCATCTTTGCGTTTACGATCCTGCGGGCGAGTCCTTTTCGGGAGCTTACGAGGAACTGAAAAAGTCGGGGTACTACGACTTTATATCGGGGTTGATTTTTATTGTCGATCCTTTTTCGTTGCCGGCGCTCAGGCAATGGCGTCAACGCTCTCTCGCAAAAGAGGACGAAGATTTTGACGCGAGCGACGTCGATCCGACGACTTGCGTCGAACGGCTCGTTCACCGCTTTGAAGAACAGGAGAAGCCCGATCGAGAAATCGTGGAATCGGAAGCCGACGCCGACGACTCCAAATTCCGCGACGTCGTTTTGAAGCCGCTTAAAGAATTGCCTTGCGCTATTGTGCTCACCAAGACGGACGGTTATGATTTAGACCGTTTCATTGGCGAAGAAGGGGTTGAAAATTTCCGAAAAAGATATCCTCAATTCGACGACGAAGAAGCCATGGATCAAGTTTGCCGATACTGGCTCAAACGGTGGGGAGGTCAAAACGTTTTGGGCGTTCTCGAGAATAAGTTTGGTCAAACGCGCTGTTTTGCCGTCAGCGCGTTGGGAAAGAAGAATCCGCGCGACGGTTATTCCGGCGGGTTCCACCCCTATAACATTGACGCGCCTTTCAACTGGATTCTTGACGTTTCCGGAACCAGAGGCTTGAACAAGTGGGGCGTTTTGATCTTTCTTTTCGGCGTCTTTATAGCGATAAGCGCGATACTCTCGCTGGCGTTTTATCTGGCGACTTCCGATTCGAGTCGTTCCGCCGATTCGATTGATTCCTCGGCGTCGAGTTCTCGCGTCGCGCCCGAGGCGGTCGCGATTTGGAACGAGCCGACGCCTCGGGAAAACGCCGCCGCGTCCCGGTTCCGTCCTTTGCGCGCCAAAGCTTTCGACGAGAGCGTCAAATCGGCGACGTTCGGTTTTCATTCGGTTGTTTCCCCGTTCGACGCGGTTAACCGCGTCGCGCCGCGCGACCTGCGCGACGAATTGGACGCGCGCTTTTTACGGTTTTTACAAGGACATAGTCTTATCGCGGAGGTTGATTGACATGAGTCCCAACGATCCTTTTTCGTTTCAGGGGAAAATGGCGAAGGCGGAATCCGGCCGCCGCGTTTTGCAATGGAAATACACGTCCAGTCGTCGGAACATCGAGAAATCGACCGGTTTTTTCACTTTTTCCATGTCGGAGCGACTGACTAAAGAGGAGAAAAACGAACTTGTCGACAAAGCCGCGCATTACGACGCGCCCGACTCCTTTCCGAAACGCCCGACGCAAGAAGAGTTGGCCTCGTTTCCCGTCGCTTTTTCTTATTTTCGACTGTCGAACGGAAAGGCCGTTTTGTGTAGAACTCGATACGTCGGCTTGGATTACGCGTCGTCGCGTTACGGAAACTTTTTTTCGCACGCGTTCGTTTTGGAAAAAGGGGACTGGGACAAGCCGCTCCGTTATTTTTATTCGTCGACCTTCGCGACCGGACTGACTCCGGACGAAATCGCTCTCGACGACGTTCCACCCGCTCTTCCCGAATTAACAGTCGACGCCGTCGCCTTTTCGACGAAACCGATCGCCTCGCTTAAAACGATCGACGTTCGTTGGTTCGGCGTTTTGGGTCGTATGGTCGACGGGTTTTGCTCCGCGTTGAAATCGGGCTCCAATCTTGTTTTCTTCCTCGACGATCGATTCCTGTCGAAAGCTCCCGCGCTTTTGGATTTATTCTTGAGCGTTCTTCCCGAGGAAGTCGGCAAGAAGGTCTGTTTTTCGACTTACGTCCGCAATCCTTCCTACGAGCCGTTGTTGAACGACTTGAACGGATACTGTTACGTCGCTTTCGCTTCAAGTTCGGAGAAGGAACGCGTTTACAGCGACAAATTCGTTTCCGTCGACTTGTCGGACTTAACGGCGCTCGTCAAAGAGACTTACGAGGCGAAAAACGTTTACGCGCGTCGGTTGAGTCTCGATTTTGTCGAAAACGTCGCGCGTCGATATCCGAATCCCTTCGCGTCGGAGTCTTGTTCGATCGCCGACGTCTCGGGCAGTCGGGCGGCGCTGAAGAAGGAGCGCGAATCCGACCGCGACTATCTTGTCCGGCTTGGAACGATCGACGAGCTTTTGCGCGGAACGCCGTCGGATCTCCGCGCGCTCGACGGCGTTTGGACAATGCTCGACGCGCTCGCTCGCGAGAGCGACGTCGTGGAAGAGTTTGCGAAGACGATTCTGTCCAGAGACGTTGAATCGACTCGGTTCCCGCGCGAATTAATTCGCGAGATTCTCGCGTTTTGCGTCGGTTTCGCCTCAAGTCGCGAAACGCGGCTCGACGACGGATTTCAGAGCGAGACGATCGACGCGATCTGTTCGTTCTGGATTAGAAGTTTGACGAAGGAGGCGAAAGGGCAAAGCAAATGGAGGCGCGATAGTTACGACGAAGTTCGGGCTGTCTTTAATCCTTCGAGACGCGCCGAGTTGAAGAGTCGTTCGCGCGTTCCGTATTTGCGCGCCGTTTTTAAAAAAGCCGAGAAGACCGGCGACGCCGCCTCGCTGTGGTTGACGTTCGCCTTGTGCGCCGACGCGATAGCGAACGAGCCCTCGAACCTTATGCAAAAGGACGTCGAGAACCTTTCCGCGCTGTTTCGACGCTTGCGGAAATCGTCCGGTTGGACTCGCGAATTTAAAGACGTCTTTTTCGACGTTTTCGCGACGAAAATCGAAACCGCCGCTTCGTACGCTCCGTTGGAGGCAATTTTTGGGGCGAGCATGATCGACGATTTGATTTCAAGCAAATTTTCCGAGTGTTCCGGCTACTGGCGCAAAGGCATGGGCGTTCCCGTTTCCGGCGACGCCTTGAAGAGGACGAATCCGTTGCTCGACGATTCCGACGACGAAGAAGAGGAAGAAGCTCCGCTTTTGGCGCTCGTCGACGCGAGGTCGAAGCGCGTCTCGAAAAGAGCGCCGAAAGCGACGCGCGTTTCGACGTCGAGAACGCGTCTTCCCGGCGCCGACGCGTTGGTCGTCTGGTTGGTTCAGCAGAAGAGATTTGACGAGTTGAAAAAGGACGAACGTTTGTTTGGAACGTTTAAGCGGAAGCATTTTAAGCGCGCGAGGAAGTACTTTGGCGCCCAAAACGAACGTCTCGCGAAAGAATGGGATTGTCTGGACAAGAAGTACTTCCGCGCCAATCGGACTCTTGCCGTCGTCCTTTGCGCGTCGCTCGGCGGCGTCGCGACGCTTGCTTTAATCGCCTCGTTTTTCCTTTTCGTTCCCTGCGGCCGGCGGCTCTGGAAAAAGACGCCGACCAGTCCGGACGTCGGCTCCGCGCAGGCGAAATCGGAACCCGGCGCGAACGATTCTCCAAAAGAAAAAGAATAAGAAGACTTGTTTTTCAATAGTCTTATCGCATATAGGGTTTGGAACGATGACGATTCTGACGCTAACGATAATAGGCGTAATCGCCGCTTTTCCCGCGCTCTTGCGTTGGACGGACAATTTTGTCTATTTCCTACAGAACAACATCGTCGTTTGTCCGCGTTGTCATTCGGTCTTGAAACGCGTCAACGTTAAGTGTCCCGGTTGCAACAACGTCTTCGCGAATTTGTACCCGACGTACGGTCATCCGCTCTTTATGAAATGCTTTTCGTGCGGTTCCAAATTGGCGACGACGCGTCTTTTCGGTCGCGCGAATTACGAATCGTTCTGTCCGAGTTGCATGGCTCCGCTCGGTCTTAACGCGAGCGAAGGGAAAGTGGTCGCCTTTCCAATCGCGGGGGGCGCCGCGTCCGGCAAGACGACGTTTCTTATGTCGAGTCTCGGCGTTTTGACGTTCGATATTCCGAACGAGCGGAAATGGAAAGCGTCGTTTCCCTATAAGAGCGACGAACTTTTCGCCAGGCGCTTGAACAAGTTGTTCAAAAAAGGCGAATTGCCCAATAAGACGAACGAGCGCGTTCCGCAGGCGTTTTGCCTTGATTACAAGACCGGCGTCCTGCGCGAAAGTCTGCGTCTGTGCATTTACGATCCGTCGGGCGAAACGTTCGCGCAGGACTACGAATATCTCGAAAAGCAGCGTTATTACGACTTTATGTCCGGATTGATCTTTATCGTCGATCCGTTTTCTCTCCCTAAATTGCGCGAAAAGTACAAAAAAGAGCTCGAAAAGGAAGGGGACAATTTGGAAATTAGCGAAGTCGATCCCATGCGCTGCCTGGAACGGCTTTTGCATCGGCTCGACGAATACGGCAAGTCGGAAAGTCCCGACGCAAATTTCGCGCCGAGGGACGCCGTTTTTCACGGTCTTTCCCTGAAACCTCTTAAGGAGATTCCCTGCGCGATCGTTATCGCCAAGTCGGACGTTTTCAATTTGGATCGTTATATCGGCGACAGAGGAGTTGAGAAATTTCTAAAAAAGCATCCTCGGTACGACGAAGGGGAGGCGACCGATCTTCTTTGTCGGTATTGGCTTAGGAAATGGGGAGGTCAAAACCTCCTGGGGAACCTCGACTCCGCGTTTGGCAAGACGCGCTGTTTTTCCGTGAGCGCGCTTGGCAAACCGGATTCTTTTTCCGGCTACGCGACGGGGTTCAAACCGCGACATGTTGACGCTCCGTTTAACTGGTTGCTGGAGGCGTCCGGAACCGGCGGCATGAACAAATGGGGCGTTTTGCTTTTCCTGTTCGGGATCCTCGTCTCGGTCGTCGCTCTTGTCGCGGGCGCTCATCGACTTATGGTCGTCGGCGCGAAGGACGTTTCAAGACCGTCGTCGGTCGCGAAAGAGTCGTCGTCGACGCGACCTGAAGAATCTCTTCCGGTTCCGAAAGAGGTCGTCGATCCCCCCGCGCTCGGCAAAGACGAGGCGCGACGGATGTTCCGAACCTTGTGTCGCGACGCTTATAAAAAGAGCGCCGACGGCAATCGATTCGACCGGGACTCGATTCTTTCTTTAATCGCCGGAGCAAGCGCGGCGACGCGATTTGACGGAGTCGATCGTCTCAAAACGGTCGATACGTTGGAATTCGTCGTCGAATGGCGCCGTTTCCGCGCGCGCTACGTCCAATGGCGCGAGAAAAACAAGACGGAGGCCGAACCGTTTGATTCGGCGTTCGAATCGGCGCGTATGGAAACGCTTCGATTGGAGAGGACGGCGCGACAAGCGCTGTTCGAGTACTTCGCCGACGACTCGATCGCCGACAAGACGGACAGAAGCCGAAGGGTCGCGATTCGAGACCGCGCGTTCGACGAATTTCAACGCCGCGCGGAAGCGACGGGCTTTCGCAAGGACGTCGTCCAAAAACAAATCCGGGAGGCCGCGACGATCGCAAACTTGACTTCCGAAGGCGTTCGCGCGAGGAGCGCCGACGATTGGACGGATTTCCTGATCGGCTGGCATAAGTTCGACCTTGCGTTCCGCGTCTGGCAACGCTCGTCTTCGTCCGTCGGCGTCGACGGCAAAACGGTTAAAGACGCCGATAAGAAACGCGCGGTCGCCGCCGTCCAGAGCGCGCGAAACGAGATCGAAAAGGTTTTTTGCGCCGTCGAAGAAGCCGTCGTCGACGGCGACGGGCCAAGCGAACGAGCCGCGCCGTTGAACGCGCGGCGGCAGTTATTTTTTTAGAAAGCGATATTATGAGTTCTTTAGCCTATTATGATTCCGACGGCGTCCGCGTCGAAACGACTCGGCGCGGCGTCGTCGAACTTGTTCGTTCGGGGGTCATTAAACCGTCCTCGCGCGTCGAATTTGACGGAACCGTTTATAAAGCGTCGGATTTTCCGTCTCTTCGGAAGATCTTTGACGAGTTGGAGACCGCTTCTCGAAACGTCGCCGCCGACGAGCCGCTCGTCGTCGTCGATTTGAACGAGAAACGCGACAAGTCGAAGAATTCGGAACCTTCCGACTCGAACCAAAGCGCCGAGTCTATTCTTGACGTCGGCGAGCGGGAGCGTGAGAAGCAGTCCGAACGCGAGCAAAAGACCGGCGCCGACGCCAAGTCTGAAGGCGGCGTTTGCTTTCGTTGCGGCGCCGCGCTCAAAAGAGGGAAGTTTTGTCCGAATTGCGGCGCCGATCAGACGCGAAAGGACGCGTCTCCGAACGGCGCGCCGCTCTGTCCGAATTGCGGAGCGCCGACGACGGGAACGCCTTTCTGCGCCAAATGCGGCGCGGCGTTGGGAAAGGTCTTCTGCGGGAATTGCGGCGCCGAGTCGACGGGCTCTCCGTTTTGTTCGCGTTGCGGAACGCCGTTTGGATCGCGCGGGGGGACTCAAAGCGCGTCCTCGGGCGACAAAATTGGTTTTCTCGATTCGCTGGTCGTCTGCTTTAGAAAATTCGCCGATTTCAGCGGTCGAGCCGGCATGGGAGAGTTTTGGTTTTTCTTCGTATGGACGTTGATTTTCTGCTTCCTGACGTCCGGTCTGGCGTTGTTGATTCTCCTGATTCCCTTTTTCGCGGCGACCGCGCGACGTTTGCACGACGCCGGACATACGGGTTGGTGGCAGTTGCTCGGTCCGTTTCACCTGATTTTTTGTTTTTTCCCGTCTCAGCCGGGACCAAACAAATACGGTCCCGAACCCTGATTCAAACTTGGAATCGAGGTTCCGCTTCCGTCGGCGATTTGGCGGCGCTCTTTCGGTTCGCGCTTCCGCGCGGAACTGAAAACCCGTTTCCGCGGATCGCCGACGGCGTTCGTTAATTCCGCCGCGCGCAATAAACCGCCCGGAAGCGTTGACGACAACGCAAAATTCTTCGCGCGCGAAGTCGCGAAAACCCGATTCCGCTTCCGATCTCTAAAAAACGCCGCTCGTCGCGCGTTTTTACGACTCCAAAGGAAAAATCGCGAAAAGGCGGCCGCGAAAATGGAACGATATTGCCAAAAGGCGCGAGCGATCGCGGCGACGAGCGTCGATTGACCGTCGGAATTGGCAACGCGCCGACTTCCCCGCGCGGACGCCGCCGGAAAACGGCGGGACAAACAAAAAAGGTCGACGACCGTTGACGCGCGTCGAGCGATCCTTTATACTAACGCTTTCAGTTTAACCGTAAGATATTACGAACAACGCCGCGCGTCCCGACGCCGTTGCGTCCGGACTCCGCCGCGATCACTTCCAGACAACGGAGACGTCTCATGGTTTTCAGACGCGACGATTTTAACGGTAAAAAGAACGCCGGTCGATCCTCGGTCGGCGCCGGTAGCGATCAATCGAGAGGGAAGAAGCGCGTCGGCGACTTCAAAAAGACCGCCGCGCCAAAGTCGTCGCGTTTGCGTTTGGAAGAACTCGAGGATCGCGCGTTGTTAAGCGTCGTCCCCGCGTTTGCCGAAGCGGCGGCCGATCCGATCGCGTCCGAATGGCGCGCGGACGTTATTAACGACGAACCGATCGTCGTTTCGTCCGACGAACTTCGCGACGCCGACGTTCGGGGTTTTGTCATAAACGCGTCCGGTTCCGGAACTTGCGCGATCGCGGGAACCGTCTACGAAGACGTCAATCGCAACGGGCGGCGCGACACGACCCTTGTGCCGGGAAACAATCCCCTGGTCGTTTTCGCCGTGGATCGAAGCTATTCCATGAGCGATTCCTACTCCGGAACAAGGGTCGGCGATATGAACGGCGACGGAAGCGACAATCGCGTCGACGCCGTGATCTACGCGATTACCAGGTATCAACAACAACTCGTCGATTTGGGACTGGGCGATCGCGCGGAACTCGCGCTTATCAGCTTCAACAGTTCCGCTACGATTCACGACCTCAATCCTGTCTCGTCGGGGTCGCAAACTTTCGTGACGGCGAACGCCGACGCCAACAACAACGGCGTTTCCGACTTTATCGAAACCGTCCGGAGGCTGAATTACGGCGGCGGCACCAGTTTCAGCGCCCCTCTGAGCGCGGCGATCTCGATTATTAACGAAAAGGCGGAACCCGACAGAGAAACGATCGTTATCTTTCTTACCGACGGAGAAGATACTTCCGGCGCGACGCAGGCGCAAACGCTGCGCGATATGGGCGCGACGATCAACGCGTTTGGCGTCGGCGATAGCGGCAAACTCCAAAACCTTCGGGCGATCGATCCCAACGCCGTCTGGTTCGACAACATGAACAATCTGAGCGACGTCTTTTCCGGATTGAGCGGCGATTACAGTCAGTTTATCGAGCCGGGGCTGGAGGGAATCACCGTTTACGCGGACTTGAACGGCGACGGACGCCGCGGCGTCGACGAGCCGAGCGCGGTCTCGGACGCGGACGGACGCTACGCGATCGCGGGGGTTCCGTCGGGGGATTGCGTCGTTCGCGTCGTCGTTCCCGTAAACGCGATTCAAACGCAGCCCGTCGGCGGAGAGGGACGCGCCGCGACGCTTGTCGACGGGAATTCGCTTGAAGTCGATCCTTTCGGCTTATACTTTATCGGCGAAGGCAATCCCGACGATATCAACGAGGATTTCGTCTTCAATCTCAGCAGCCGCCCCGAATCGACCTATACGATTTATCTTGATTTCGACGGAAACGATTGCGCGGGAACCCGTTGGAACACCGAATACGGCAGAGCGACGATTTCGACTCCCCGATACGACGTCGACGACGACGAAGGCTTCTCCGCCGCCGAATTGCGCAATATCTATGAAATCTGGCTTCGCGTCAGCGAGGACTACATGCCTTTTGACGTCAACGTGACGACGAAGGAGCCGGATAATCAACGGTTGATTAAAAGTTCTGCCAACGACGAGGAGTACGGAATTCGCGTCGCGATCGGCGGCTCGAAGAACGATTGGTACGGCGGGAACGCCGGCGCGGTCGCGCTCACGAATTCGTTTCGATGGAATTCGGACGCCCCCTGTTTCGTTTTTTCAGCCGACTCGAAAAACGACGTCAAGTACCTCGCCGAAGCCGTCTCGCACGAAGTCGGGCACACGCTCGGACTCTATCACGACGGAACGTCGACCGATCCGTATTATCAAGGTTCCGACGGCTGGGGCCCCATCATGGGCGGGGGGAGCGCCCAGGAACTGGTTCAGTGGTCGAAGGGCGAATATCCCGACGCGCGCGTCTGGGACGATCGCGGACCAAGAATCGCAAGTTACGCGGAAGACGATCTCGCAATTATAACGACCCAAAACGGGTTTGGCTATCGCGCCGACGATCATGGAAATACTATGGAGACGGCGACGACCTTGACTTTAACCGTCGGCAGGGCTTTTGGCTCGGGCGTCGTCGAACGCGCCTCGGACGTCGATTTCTTTTCGATCGACTTCTCCGGCGAACTGAGGAAAACGGCGCTGACGATCGGCGGCATGGACGGGATAACCAACCTCGACGCGCTCGTCAAAATCTACGACGCGTCCGGCAATTTGCTCGACGTTTACGATCCGATCGACGCGCTTTACGTCCAGATCGACGCGTCCGATTACGCGCCCGGAAACTATTTTCTCAGCGTCGAGGGGACGGGCAAAGTCGTCGGCGGCAAAACGATTTACACCGATTACGGAAGTCTGGGCGCCTACGCGATCAAAGCGACCGAGTACGAATACAGCCCGCGCGATCTCGCCGTAATCCAGGCGTTGGGATTGACGGCGGAAAGCGACGGCGTCGTCTGGAACGACGAGGGGCGGCTTGTCGGCTTGACGTATTCCAACCCGAAGGCGACGTCGTTGACCATAACGGACTGCAAAGCGCTGACGACGCTCGACGTCTCCGGATGCGTCGGATTGAAGGAGCTCGACTGTTCCAACAACGCGCTGACGACGCTCGATATTTCCGACTGTTTCAATTTGGAAACGCTTCGGTGCGGAGGAAACGCGTTTACGTCGCTGGACGTCTCGGGAAAATCGAGATTGACGACGCTCGACGTCTCCGACTGCGCGAATCTGACCTCCCTTTATTGCGGCTCCGACGCGCTAACCTCGCTTATCCTCGCCGGATGCCGAAATTTGCGGATTCTTGATTTATTCGACAATCCTATCGAGCATCTCGACGTTTCCGAGAACGAAAATCTCGAGACGCTCGAAGTTGAATCGACCAATATTACGCGGCTGGATTTGACGAGCAACAGGAATCTTTCCGAAATTGGGTTTGATTCCGGCCTTAGAAATATTACGACTTGGCTTCGCAACAAGACGATTACTCTGCGAATCAAACCGACTCGCGGCTGGAACAACGTTCAGGCGGTCGATCGATCGGGCTCCGTCTTGAACGCGACGACGACGGGAGGCTCCCGTTACAAATATGCGATTACCGTTCCGGCGGGAACAGACGCGCCCGTCGCCGTCTCGTACGATCAGGACGGCGAACTCGTCGGGACGACGTTCGTCAACGCCGGCGACGAACGTTCGACCGTCGTCACCACGTCGCGCGACGTCGTCGACCAAACCGACGGCTTAATCTCGCTGCGCGAAGCGATCGCCTACGCCGGAACCGACGGGCTCGGAACGACCGTTACGTTCTCCCCGGCGTTGAAAGACAAAACGATTAAGCTCGGCGGATGGCAATTGGAAATAAACAAATCGTTGACGATCGACACGACGTCTCTTTGGGACGACCTCAACGACGCGCCCGGTATTACGATCGACGCCGACTCCAGATCCCGAGCGTTCTATATTACCGGCGACGTCGTTGAGATAACCGGTCTCGCCATTGTCAACGGAAACGCCGGGTCTTATTACGGCGGCGGGATTTACGCGAACGGAGGCTCGTTGACGATTGTAAACAGCTCTATTTCCAGTAATTCCGCTTCTTACGGCGGCGGGATTTTCGCGTCCGGAGGCTCGTTGACGATTGCAAACAGCTCTATTTCCGGTAATACCGCTTCTTCTTCCGGCGGCGGGATTTACGCGTTCGGAGGCTCGTTGTTGACGATTGCAAACAGCGTTATTTCCAGTAATTCCGCTTCTTCCGGCGGCGGGATTTACGCGTCCGGAGGTTCCTTGACGATAGAAAACAGCTCTATTTCCAGTAATTCCGCTTCTTCTTCCGGCAGCGGGATTTACGCGTACGGAGTCTCTTTGACAATTGCAAACAGCGCTATTTCCGGTAATTCCGCCGGTTATGGTGGCGGCGGGATTTACGCGTACGGAGGCTCGTTGTCGATTGCAAACAGCGCTATTTCCGGTAATTCCGCTTATAATTTCGGCGGCGGGATTTACGCGGACAGAGGCTCTTTGACGATAGCAAACAGCGCTATTTCCGGTAATTCCGCTTCTTTTTCCGGCGGCGGGATTTACACGATGTATGGCTCTTTGACGATTGCAAACAGCGTTATTTCCGGTAATTCCGCTTCTTCCGGCGGCGGGATTCTCGCGGGCGGAGGCTCGTTGACGATTGTAAACAGCTCTATTTCCGGTAATACCGCTTATGACGAAGGCGGCGGCGTGCGACTCGGCGAACGCGTCGGCTCGCTAATAAGCGGAACTTACGCGTTCTACAACTCGATCGTCGCGGACAACTTCGCAAATTCCGGCGAAGATTTTTATCTCAATAATTCGCCGACGGTCAACGCCTACAACACGCTTTCGTCCTTTACCGACTGGAGCAACGCGTCGGAGACGGGCGTCGTCAATTACGTCTACGACCCCTCGAAACCGCTCTTCGTCGACGCGGCGAACGGCGATTTCCGCCTGGCGGCGAATTCTCAGGCGATCAATAAGGGGAACAACGCCTACGTCGCGACCGATTTTGATATGGCGGGCGGTTCCCGCGTCGTCGGCGGAATCGTCGATCTGGGCGCTTACGAGTATCGCGACGGTTCGGATTCGATACTCGTCACGACGTCCGCCGACGTCGTTAATCCGTCCGACGGTCTGATCTCCCTGCGCGAAGCGATCGCCTGCGCCGGAACCGACGGGCTCGGAACGACGATTACGTTCGATCCCGCGCTGAAGGGTCGAACGATCGCGCTCGCCGGAACGGAACTGGAAATCGACAAATCGCTGACGATCGACGCGACTAATCTGCGCGGCTCGGAAACCGGCGCCCTCGGAATCGCGATCGACGCGAACGCCGCGTCGCGCGTCTTCAACGCGACGGGCGGAACCGTAACCCTCGCGGGTCTCCGTCTCGCGAACGGCGCGGCGAGCATGACGTCGACCGGAGACGACGGCGACGGCGGCGCGATCCGACTCGCGCAAGGCGCGACTTTGACCGTCGTCGACTGCGAAATCGTCGGCGGTTCGGCGCGACGCGGCGGCGCCCTGTTCCTCGCCGGAACCGCGACGCTGACGAACTG
>CAMZEO010000023.1 GCA_947305735.1 uncultured Planctomycetales bacterium
AGTCGCCGCCCGTTGGCGGCGGGTTGATAAAATAAGGCGTAGCGTTGTTTGAGAACGCGGCGTTCGCGCGACTCCAAAGTTCGGTTCGTCGCTTCGTCGTTTTTTATCGCGGCGCTTTTGGTGAAATCCGTTACCTTACCGCCGCGAAGACGACGTATCCGATATAGAGCGCGATCATAATAGCTCCCTCGATTCTGTCGACGCGGCGCTTCGTGAACGCAAAGACGCACGCCAAAACGCTTGCCGACGCGAGGATCGCCAAGTCGTATAAAGACGCGACGTTCGCCTTGATCGGACGTATAAGAGCCGATGTTCCGAGGACAAACATTAAATTAAAAATATTGGAACCAAGGACGTTGCCGACGGCAAGTTCCGTTTGACCCTTCCTCGCCGCCACCAGCGACGTTACAAATTCAGGAAGCGACGTTCCCAGCGCGACGATCGTCAATCCGATAAGGGTTTCCGAGACGCCAGCCGCGCGCGCGATTTCCTGCGCGCTATAGACGACGCCTTTGCCTCCGGCGGCGATTAGGATCAGCCCGATCGCAATAAACGCAAAACATTTCCAAGTTGACAATCCTCCTTTGATCTCGTCTTCGACGGGGTTCTGTTTCGCTTCGATAATAAGCCAGGCAATGTAGGCGACAAAGGCGGTCAACAAGCAGCCTCCGACGACTCGCCCCACGCTCCCCGCTTCGTCATACGTCGCGCCGTTGACCAATTGACCGTTTAACAGACACGGTCCCGCGACCATAATCAACGTGAAAAAAGTCGCGATAATCGACACGGGATAGTCTCTCCTTAACGCGTCGATTCCCACCGGCACGGCTCTTATGAACGCGCACGCGCCTAAAATGCAGAACAAATTGAAAAGATTCGAGCCGATCACGTTGCTGAGCGCGATTTCATTAGAGCCTTGAAGCGCCGCCGACAGACTTACGGCAAGTTCCGGCGCGCTCGTTCCCAACGCCACAATGGTCAATCCGATGATTAGAGAGGGAATTCTAAAGTTTTTCGCGAGCGCCGCGCTTCCGTCGACAAAGACGTCCGCGCCTTTAATCAGCGCCACAAATCCGACGATTAAAATGAGAAAACTGACAATTAACATATAACCGGTTTCTTTAAAAGTAGTCGCGCTATTATTGCGAACAGACATTGTTATATCGTGGCGATCTTAATCAGGTTCGTATTGCCCGAGACGCCGTTCATCATACCGCCCGTGATGACGATGTTGTCGCCCTTCTTGAGGTTCTTTATTTCCGCCGTCTTTTTTTGTGCGAAATAAAAGAGAACGTCTGCGGAATCGAATTTCTCGCATAACGCCGGCGTGACGCCCCACGATAACGCGAGTCGTCGATAGACTTTTTCATTGGGCGTGATTCCAATAACGTCCGCCGGACAACGGAATCGCGAGACCATTCTGACCGTGGCGCCGGAGATCGAACAAACGGCGATCGCTTTCGCGTCGACGTCGATCGCCATGCCGCACACGGCGTGGGAAATGCAGTCGACGTTGTTCTTCAACTCGAAAGAATAGTGATGGAAGCGTTCTTCGTAATGCATTTCTTTTTCGGTCGCTTCCGCAATCGAAGCCATCATCTTAACGGCCTGCGCCGGATATTTTCCAGCGGCGGTTTCTCCGGAAAGCATAACGGCGGACGTGCCGTCGTAAACGGCGTTGGCGACGTCGGAAACTTCAGCCCTCGTCGGTCTGGGCGAATTGATCATCGACTCGAGCATTTCCGTGGCGGTGATGACTCTTTTGCCGAGAACCCGACATTTTTTGATCAGGCTCTTTTGTACCGCCGGAAGCCTTTCCGGCGCGATCTCGACGCCCATGTCGCCGCGACCGATCATAATGCCGGAACATAATCCAAAGATTTTTTCGATATTGTCTATGCCCGACTGATTTTCGATTTTAGCGATAAGTTCGATATCGGGGGAGCCGTTTTGCTCCATAAACTCCCGTACTTCTTGAATATCGCTCGGTCTGGACACGAACGAGCAAGCGATAAAATCGACGTCATGTTTTATTCCAAACAAAATATCGTCGCGATCCTGATCGCTTAAATATTTGGAATTCATGACTTTACCGGGGAAATTCATGCTCTTGCGGTCGGACAGATCGCCGTCGGTGAGCGTTTCGCAGACGACGTTTTCGCCGTCGATTTCTTTGACGATGAAGTCCATGAGTCCGTTGTTGACCAGGATATGATCGTCGGGCTTTACGTTTTTCGACAACCCTTCAAAGTTGACGGAAACGCCCTTTTCATCTCCGTCGACGTCCCGCGCGTAGAAAACAAAGCGATCACCCGACTTTAGCGAGATTTTTCCAGTCGCAAACGTCTTGATTCGGAACTCCGGTCCTTTAGTATCCAGAAGAATGGCGATCGGCATATGCAATTTCGCGGCGACCGCTCTAATAATTTCGATACGCCTTTGGTGGTCTTCATGCGTTCCGTGCGAGAAATTAAGTCTGGCGACGTTCATTCCGGCGAGACATAATTTCTCGATCATTTCAGGACTTTCGCACGCCGGTCCGATAGTGCATACGATCTTCGTCTTTCTCATGTTATAATCTCGTCTTTTCTTTCTTTCGCGCGCGGCGTCAGGGGTAGGAATTTGAAATTATCTTGAGCGTTACGCCCCGCCTGATTTTTTCAACGCGTCGTATGTTTCCGAAAGCCACTCGTTATAGTGATCGTAAGGGGACTTGGTCCACCAGTCTAAAAGTTTGTTTAAAGACTTGACGTCTTCGTCGACGCTGTCGCGCTCGTACTGCTCCGGATCGCGGTTGACCGTTACGACGTGATTATTATCTTCTTTAAAGTCAATCTGATAAACGCAGTGTCCCGTCCAGCTGCGATGCGCCCAAAGAGTCGATCCCTCCATATACCAGAACCACTTGTCCTCCATACCTCGCGGAATATTGCCGCGACGGAGCGCGTTCATTTCCTCGTCGCTAAAAGACCTGTTAAACACAAAAGTCTCGTGCTGTTCGGGCATGGCCTTTGTTTTCCAGTCGTCGCGACGAGCGACCCTTGTTTTATTTCTGTCTTCTGGCGTCTGTTTCAATTCAAATCCCGATTTGTCTGATTGACGTCGGTCGCAGAGGCGGATGATCGTATTTTTTTTGACCGTTCGTTTTCGCGGTTTATGGCGTCAGCGGAAATAGCCAACTGCGTTTTGTACTGACAAGCGTTCGTAAAGGCCGTCAAAAAACTCCTTGTCCGTCCCGCCGCTTGCAAACAGCTCGTAGCAGGACAGGTCAAGGTCGTTATTTCAAACGATTCCGCAGCCGCCCTTTCGACGCCCGCGCCGGAGAGGAGATCGGGGGTAATCCCGCCGCTTTCGCCTTATGGAACGTCGTATCGGGGAGGTTCGGCTTCGCTCCTCATTCCCACTCGATGGTTCCGGTCGGCTTGGGAGTCAGATCATAGAGGACGCGATTGACTCCTTTGACTTCGGCAACGATCCGTTGGGTAATATGTTGCAGAAGCGCGAAGGGAACGTCTTCGACCGTCGCGGTCATGGCGTCTCGGGTATTGACGGCGCGCAAGATCACGGGCCAGTCGTAGCTTCTGACGCCGTCGCGCACGCCGGTGGACTTGAAGTCGGGCACGATGGTAAAATACTGCCACACTTTTCCTTCCAACCCGTTTTTCGCGAATTCTTCGCGGAGAATCGCGTCGGATTCGCGCACCGCTTCGAGTCGGTCGCGCGTAATGGCTCCGACGCAACGCACGCCAAGACCGGGACCGGGGAACGGCTGACGGAAGACCATATTGTCCGGAAGTCCAAGCGCTTTTCCAACGACGCGCACTTCGTCTTTGAAGAGGAACTTAATCGGTTCGACCAATTCGAAGTTCAAATCTTCCGGGAGCCCGCCGACGTTGTGGTGCGCCTTGACCGGTCCGCTTTCGAGAATGTCGGGGTAGATCGTGCCTTGCGCGAGGAGTTCGATTCCGTCGAGTTTTCGCGCTTCTTCTTCAAAGACGCGAATGAATTCGGCGCCGATGATTTTGCGTTTTTGTTCGGGTTCGGCGACGCCGGCGAGTTTGTCGAGGAATCGATCGATCGCGTCGACGTAGACGAGATTCGCGTTCATCTGGTTCTTAAAGACTTCGACGACTTGTTCCGGCTCGCCTTTGCGCAACAGACCGTGATTGACGTGCACGCAGACGAGATTTTGACCGATCGCCTTGATTAAGAGCGCGGCGACGACGGACGAATCGACGCCCCCCGAAAGCGCGAGCAAGACTTTTTTCGAGCCGATTTGATCGCGCAGCGCCGCGAGTTGTTCCTCGATAAAAGCGTTTGCCAGCTCTGGCGTCTTGATTCGTTCCATGGATTCCGGACGGCGATTACTTGACATTGGTTTGGGTTCCTTATAACGATCGATTCTCTGTTCCTGGCGCCAATAACGCGCTACGGGAGATATTATAGGCAAAAACGAGAGAATATCAATTGAAAGCGTCTCGTCGCCGGGCAATTTTCTGAGAGTAAAATAGTCGCGCATGAGTCGCGTCGTCTACAACTCGCGTCTGAAGAGACGCGGGTTAGACAGGCGCGGCCAGAAGAAAACACGTCGCGTTTGTCAACGAATCTTGCGACGGCGCCGTGAAAGGCAGGAACGAAAAGAATTGATGATAACGGGCTGAAAAGACCCGCTAATTTTACGAGTTTCCGACGATTATTGGTTCTGATCTCAACAGAGATTACGAGTTATTTTCCCATTCTTTTTTCAGAACGGCGTATTGCATCGTATTCTCGTAGCATGGCGAGCCGTCCGGGTAATTAACAAAAGAAATAAACTCCTTAAACAACCCCTCGTTACGCATACCCAATTTTTCGCAGAGTCGTTGACATGAAACGTTGTAATCCTCGGTATATACATAAATACGCCGCGCGTCTTTTTCCCGAAACAAATAGTCAAAAAAGGCGTGGACGGCTTCGTATGCGTAACCTTTTCCCCGATATTCTTTGTTCAACATCCAGAACGGACTGAAGACGTTGTTTTCCGAGTTCCCATGTTCGCGTTCTTCGGACCCTGCGCTTATTTCTCCGATCACTTTGCCGATGTCTTTGAGTACGATAGCGAAATAGTATTCGGGGTCTTTAGTTCGTCGTTTCGTCTCTTTTTTGGCCTCGGCGAGGGAACGTAGTTTCATGCAGGCGAAACAATGGACTTCCGGCTCTTTCAAGTATTCATAAACGTCTTCCGCGTCCGTTTTGAAGAACGGACGAAGTATTAATCTTTCCGTTTCAATCATCAATATGTCTCCGATTAGGGATTGTTCGTTCCCGTATGCGGGAAAGCATGCCAGACGACGCGCGGAGCTCACTTTGGCAGGCGGCTTATGGTTCGGGAGATTCTGGTCGGCGTTTCCCGAAGAGTTTAATAATCGACACGTAGAAAACGGGAACGAAGACAATTGAAAAGATCGTGGCGACGATCGTTCCGCCAAGGACGCACGTTCCGAGCGAATGTTGACTTACCGAACTGGCTCCGCGAGCGACCGCCATGGGGGCGACGCCCAGCGCAAACGCCGCCGACGTCATAACGATGGGTCGTAATCGCAGTTTGGAAGCTTGAATCGTCGCTTCAAAAAGATTTTTCCCTTCTTTTTCCATGAGTTGTTTCGCAAACTCGACAATTAAAATGGCGTTTTTTGCAGAAAGCCCCATTACAGTCAATAGGCCAATTTGAAAGAACACGTCGTTTGCCAATCCTCTTACCGACGTCGTTGCGACGGCGCCCAACGCCCCAAACGGCACGGTCAGCGCGACGGCAAACGGAATCGTCCAACTTTCGTAAAGCGCCGCCAGACACAGAAATACTATCAATAGCGCCAACGCGAAGATTTTTGACGACTGCGAGCCGGAAAGTCGTTCTTCAAACGAGAGCCCCGAGAAACTCAGTCCGACTCCTTGCGGCAGTTGCGCGACCAGGCTCTCGACTTTTTTCATGGCGTTTCCGGAACTGACCCCCGATTGAGGAACGGCGTAGAATTCGACGCCTTCCACGCCGTTGAAGCGAGTCAACACTTGAGGACCGACAATCCAGCGTCCCGTCGCAAACGCGGAAAACGGAACCATTTTTCCTTTGTTGTTTCTAGCGAACCATCGTTCAAAATCTTCCGCCGTAACGCGCGCGTTTGGTTCTCCCTGCGCGTAGACTTTTTTAACGCGTCCTCGATCGACAAAATCATTAACGTACGCGCCGCCCCAGACGTCGGAGAGATTGGCGTAGACGTTTGAAAGATTCAAATCCAACGCGCGCGCTTTTTCCTCGTCGATATCCAATTTATATTGCGGTTCTTCCGGCAGCGTGTTAGGCCAGATTTCGGTAAAAAGATTTGAACGTTTCGCTAATTCGACAAAGCGAATTTGATAATCGGCGAATTGCAGACGATCGACTCCCGAGCGATTTTGAAGATAGAAACTCAAGCCCGATATTTCTCCTAATTCGGGAATAGACGGAGGAACCGTCGTCGTAATTTGCGCTTCGGTAGTCTTCGCAAATTGTTCGGAAACGCGTTCAACGACCGAGAATACGTCGAGACCTGGCTTAACGCGTTCGTTAAAAGGTTTTAGATCAACAAATATCGTTCCGCAGTTAGCGCTGGAGCCCGCCGATCCAAATCCGGCGACCGCCATGACCGCGTCGACGGAGTCTTTTTCCTCTCGAAGGAAGTAGTCGGAAACCTGATCAAGTATCTTTTGCGTTCGCTCCTGACTGGCGTTAGGCGGCAGCTCGACTTGAACGGAAAACGAACCCTGGTCTTCCAGCGGAAGAAACGAGGTCGGCACGACCGAATACCAACGCGCGAGAAGGACGACGACGAGGATAAAGAACGCAAGAAATCGTTTGCGTTTCGCAATCGCGTACCCTACGGTCGCGCCGTAACAATCCGTTCCCAGTTTAAAGAGGGAATTAAACGCTCTGAAAAACAGGGGAACTCGACGTTTTTTGCGTTCTTTGTTTTCTGTTAGAATCGTCGCGCACAGCGCGGGCGCGAACGTCAGCGCGATAAACACGGACGTCAACATCGCCGCGACGATCGTTACGGCAAACTGTCGATAGATAATACCCGTCGAACCGTCAAAGTAGAACGTAGGCAGGAACACTGCGGAAATAGTCGCGCCTACTCCGACAAGCGCGCCTTGAATTTGGTTCATGGTCTTGATCGTCGCGGCTTTTTCGGACAGTTTTTCGGTCGTCATGAGTCGTTCGACGTTTTCCACGACGACGATCGCGTCGTCGACAAGCAGACCAATCGCAAGCGTTAGCGCGAAAAGGACGACGACGTTGAGCGAAAACCCCGCGAAGCTAAGAACCGCAAATGTTCCCAACACGACCACGGGAATTGTCAACGTGGGGATAATCGTCGCGCGGAACCGTTGTAAAAAGAGGAACATCACGACGAAAACGAGCGCAAACGCTTCAAGGAGGGTATGAATAACGGCGCGAATCGACTCGCGCACCGTCGGAGCTATTTCCGAGGCGTAGGCGATTTTCGCGCCTTCGGGAAGAAACGGACGAAGTTCGTCGACCGTCGCTTTAAGAGCGGCGTTTGTTTTGAGCAAGTTGGCGCCGGTTGTGAGACGCGCCGACATACCGACGGCCGGATACCCGTTGAAACGCGTCGAAAAGTTGTAGAACTCGCTGCCCATTTCGACGTCCGCGACGTTGGCGAGTCGAACTTGCGCGCCGTTTTCGTCGGTTTTTACGAGGATATTTTTGAATTCGTCGACGGTCGACATTCGGTTTTTGGCGACAACCATTGCGGAAAACGTCGATCCTTTTGGCGCGGGCTCGTCTCCAAGACGCCCGACCGCCACCTGAACGTTTTGTTCTTGAATCGCGGAAACGACGTCTTCATGCGTTAGGCCGAATTCGACGAGTTTTTCCGGCTTTGTCCACACGCGCATGGCGTATTCGCCCCCCCAAATTTCGAACTTGCCGACTCCGTCGACGCGGCAAATCGCCTCTTTGAGCTTGCCTGACGCGAAATCGCCAAGATCGCCTTCGGTCAAACTTCCGTCGTCGCAGTAGACGGCCAACGTGACAAAGTCGTTTGCTTCCGATTTGGAGACGTATAGACCCTGCGACTGAACTTCCGTCGGCAGAAGCGGCATGGCGAGCGAAAGTTTATTTTGCGCCTGCATTTGCGCGACGTCCGCGTTCGTTCCCTGTTTAAACGTCACGTCGACGCTGAAATCTCCCGCCGCGGAACTTGACGACGTCATATACATGAAACCGTCGAGTCCGGTCATTTCATGCTCGATTATTTGCACGACGGCGTCTTGAACCGTTTGAGCGGAGGCTCCGGGATAGGAACCGCCGATAGAGACGCGCGTCGGCGCGACGTCCGGATACTGACACACGGGCAACCTCAGGAGCGCGACGATTCCCGCCAGAGAAATCAAAATCGCGACGACCCAGGCGAAAATCGGTCGTTCGATGAAAAAACGCGACATGTTATCGTGAGAGGTAAAAAGAAGGAACGGGCTTTATAAAACGTATGTTCAAAGCGTTTGTCAATCGGAAAAACTCGGAGCGTTTCGGGTGCGTTCAACCGCGTCGACGAGCGTTCCGTCGGCGATAAATTGCGAGCCTTCGACGACGACGCGTTCCCCGGCGTCCAGATTGGAATCGACAAGCGCGAAACCGTCGATCGATCGTTCCGACTTAATTGACCTCCGTTCGACAGTTGAGTCGTCGCGGACGACCCAAACGTACGGATTTCCTTTGGGATCGCGGAAGAGCGCCTGTTGCGGAATCTTTTTTCCGTCTTCGCGCGCGCCTTCTTCAACGCGAGCGCGAACGAACATGCCCGGCAGAAGCGTTCCGTTGGGATTCGGGAACACGGCGCGAAGCGCGATTGTCCCGACGTCTTCCTGAACGGCGTTGTCGGAATGTTGGATTCTGCCCGTTTGGTCGTAAGTCGTTCCGTCTTCAAGAATGAGTTCGACGCGCGAGTCTTGCAGAAAATCGTTCGCTCCGTTTTTCTTCGCATTCGCAAGAAAGACCGCCGACGGATTGACGTCGACGTAAACAGGGTCGATTTGTTGAATCGTGGCGAGCTCGTTTTCCTGCGCGCTCGAGACGAGCGCTCCGACGGTGATGGACGAAAAGCCGATTTTCCCGGAAATCGGCGCTTTGACCTGACAATAGTCCAGATCGAGCGCGGCTAAATCGAATTCCGCTTTCGCCTGTTTGAACGCAAAAAGAGAACTTTCGTATTCCTCCTGACTTGTCGCCTGTTTGTCTTTCAACAAAGCGGCTCGCGCCTGACGTCGTTTGAGTTCTTCGTAATTTGCCTCGGCTTTGTCGTAATTGGCCTGATAGACGTCCGACTCGATTTCGTATAACACGTCCCCCTCGTCGACAAACGACCCTTCTTCGAAGAACCGTTTTAGCAGGACTCCCCCAACTTTGGGACGCACTTGCGCGACCTTGCTAGCGACGACCCGACCCGGCGTTTCACGAACGAGCGGAACGCGTTCGTTTTTAACGACGTAAAATTCGACTCGAGGAACGTCTTCAGGCGATTGGTTTTCTTCCGATTCACCGGGTCTTACGGAGCCGAAGAGCGTCGCCAATCCCTGATTGACGCGATCGCAACCGCAAAACAGCGCCGTCGCGCTTATGAAAAGGCCAAGAACGTTTCTCAATGCAGCAGAGCGATACTTACGAATTATACGGATCATCGGAGCGAAATAACGTTGTTGCGGGGAGTTAATTGTTTGACGGCCTAGCGTCAGTCGGACGTTGTCGTTTTTGAATAGCGTTTTTCGTTTGTTCCAGCAGCCGGCGCGTTTCCTCCAACGAAGGAAGAAACGCGAGCGCGTAACAACCCGCGAAATATTCCGAACGGGTTTTTCGACTTGGCGAGCACAAACCTGCTAGAAAGGTTAAATCGCCTTCGGGCAACCGATTAATCAAATTCGGATGCTTCCAGTATTCGTCGACTTTTCGCAGGAATACGTTCGCGTCGAGACCTATTGACGAGAATTGCGCAAGTTTAATTATAAAAAGTGTTAAGTAAGATTCGTTTTGCTCGACTTGTTCATCGTCGAAATCGTAGAACATGAGTTTGGCGAACGCTGTTCGGCTTTCAATCGTCGCGATATAATCTGCGCTCAGAGCGAAGAAAGCGTTTCGTTCCACCGTCGTCGCGCGTTGAAACGACGCGTCGACGTCCAATGTCTCGAAAGCCTCCCGGCAAATATTTTCGTTGCGAGTCAGGAGCGTTTGATTCTGCAGAAATGCGGGAATTTTCGAGAAATCCACGTTTTGCAGTCCTACGTTAATAAGATATAACCCCATAATTACACAGGGCGCGAATGGTTCGCGTCGGTCGAGCAGGAAGCGCGCCAGCCGGAAAATTCTTCGTCGATCATCTAAAGCTCCCTCAAAATCTTCGCCGCCGATTCGATAATTCGCGCGGAGAGCGAATAGAAGAGCAATTTTGTCGTAGATTGCGAAATCCGGTCCGGACGTTTGTATCCACGTTCCCGGTTTGTCGTCGATTACAATCCAAGAGCCAAATTTTGGCTTTTCAATCGCTTCTTCGAGCGTCGCATAATACGGTTTGTTTGCTTCCAGCCATCGCGCCGCTTCCGGAAACTCATTTTCCACCCAAGGGCGCGTACAAATTTGTTGAAAATCCGACTCTTTCAGCGTGTCTCGCGCGTCGCGTTGATTCAGAAAGACGGGGCGTTCGGCGGGATCAAGTTGGAATTTACGGCAGAGAGGCGTCCATTCGTCGTTAAACCAATCTTTGCTTCTTTCGTTTGTTGGGAAGTCGTCCCAATCGATGGAATCGGCCAGTTCGTTTTGGTTGAGCGCTCGCGGCCCGAACGCGTGAAGAAGAACGCGAAAGCCGTTTTCCTCCGGGGGAGCAAATTCCTCGTTCTGGATTTCTTTGAAACGTCGATGAAAGTCTGTCGAGGAAGTTCCGTCGAACGTCGCGTCAAGTTGGAGCGCTTCGACGGTTTCCCGCGTGATTTCGACCGGTCTTAAATAGCAAAAGTAGATGAAAGCTAAAAAAAGCGCGGGGAGCCAATAGCGTTTTTTTCGCCAAAATGGACGAGGTTTTGTCGATTCGGCGAGAGCTTCTTTTCCGGCGCGCGTCAATATCTCCTCTGCGCGTCGCGACGTTTCAACGGCGTCGTTTTGATTCTCGTTCCCGTTTGAAGTCGACTTCATTTCTTTTCTCCCGTCGTCGACGGTGTTTCGTCAAATTGCGGAGATTGGAACGGTCGCGCATACTCTTCGTTAAATCGAAACAACGCGGACGAGCGGTTTGCGCGAGACGCTATTTGTAAATCGAAGGTTTCGACTACGTAAAGAACGAAGAAAAATGTCGCCGCGGCCCCGACGACGAAGCCGATTAAGATCCCGGATAGCAAACCCTCAATACGAACGGAACGGACATACTGTCTCAAAGAAACGACTACTTCCTGTTCGCCCGTTTGAACAATCGTTTCCGCAAGTTCGAGATCAAATTTGCGTTGCTTTCGTCGTAACGTCGCCCGAACGCGTCGATACGTCTCCGACTCGGCGTCGGGAAAAGAACGAAGTTTCAAATATGCGAGCTTCGCTTCCTGAGCGAACGCCTCGGGCGTCATCGCCGTTTCGTCAAGCGTGGCGAAATCGCGTTCCGACATGTCGTTTTCCTCCTTGGAATCGATCGGATTTTCCCAATTAGTTGGTTGCGTCGGAGCGTAGCGCTTCGAGCGCGCGTTGATATCTGCGAAAGACGCCTGAAGTTGATTCTTCGACGATTTCCGCGATTTCCTCGAACGAAAGTCCGCCCCAAACTCTCATTAACACAATTTGTCGATCGTCGTTCGAGAGCGAGTTTAAACGTTCTGTCATTTCTTGGGCGAAGACTTTGTTTTCCGGCGATTCTTCAAATAGGATTTCGCCGCGATCTTCAAACTCCCGTCGAAGACGTTGAAATCGAACCATTTTTCGATATTCGTCAATAGCCGTTCGTTTGGCGGTTTTGAACAACCAGGCGGAGACGTTTGCGGGAAACCCGTTTTTCGAAACGTATTTTACCAGTTTCAAGAAAGTCGTTTGCGCGACGTCCTCGGCGGCGTGGGGAACCCAACGACGAGCGAAGAAAGTTAACGCGGAAAAGTATTTCTCGACGAGCGCGTCGAATTCGCGCTCGTCAATCGTTTGCAAAGGACTCATCTTGGAACATACGTGTTATATCGCGACAGGAGAGCGATTAATAGCGCCCTCCATCAAAGATAACGTCTGAAAACAGAATTATTCCCGAGATTTTCCATAAAAATAGAAAAACGACGTTTGACGGCGACGCGCGCCCGTCGAGCTCTTTTCTTCGCGACCGCGCGAACTGATCGTTTCACGTTGAAGGCATTTATGCGTAAAACGGCGCGATCAGGACGGCGGCGAGCGCCATGTAGATAAAGGTTCCGAGCGTGTCGGAGATGCCGGCGACGAACGGGTTGCTCATGAGCGCGGGGTCCAATTTGAGCTTTTGGAAGATTAACGGGAGCATGGCTCCGGTCAAATTAGCGGAAAAGACGACGCAAAAGACGGCCAGCGGGACCAGAAGCAGTTGGAACAACGGCACGTCGAAGCCGTGAATGAGCAACGCGTTGATCAAGCCGCAAATTCCCATGGCGACGCCGAGCAACGCTCCCATGGCGATTTCGCGCAAAGCGATTCGTTTCCAGTCGACCAGTTCTATTTCGCCGGTCGCAAGCGCGGTGATGACGAGCGTCGCGGACTGTCCGCCGCTATTGCCGCCCGTCGACACAATCATCGGCAAAAAGGCGACGAGCCAGGTAACGCGGTCGTTAACTTCGTCGAACAGTTTCAAGATGAGCGCCGTGGTAATGGCTCCAAAGAGCAGGATCGCCAGCCAGGTAAAGCGTTTTCTGGCCAGAAGAAAGAGATTTGCTCCAAGATACGTTTCGTTGTCGAGCGGACTAACGGCCGCGCTCATATGCGCGTCCTCGACGAGTTCTTCAACGGCGGCGTCCAAAACGTCGTCGTGCGTGATGACGCCGAGCATCTTGCCGGACGCGTCGACGACGGGCAGGGCGATAAAGTCGTATTTCTTAACGACTTCAATAGCCTCTTCGCGACTTTCCGTATCGTTGACGGTGACGAGCGTTCCCGCCGATTTCATAAACGAGCTGATTGGAACGTCCTGCTGATTGATACGCCGCAACAGGTCTTTGGCGGAAACCACGCCCGCAAGCCGCCCGTTCGAGTCGAGAACGTACAAGTAGTAGACGGTTTCCATTAAGTGCGTCTGCGCGCTGATTTCCGCAATCGCTTCGCCGACCGTCATGTTCTCGCGCAGTCGAACGAAGTCGGAAGACATTTCGGCGCCGCACTGATCCTCGTCGTACCGTCCGAGCAACGCGACGTCTTGCTGGTCTTCGCTGGGAAGCAATTTTGTCACTTCCTCCGCGATTTCCGGATCGACGTCGTTGAGCAAGTCGGCGCGGTCGTCTGAAGGCGTTTCTTCAAGCAGTTTGGCGACTTCGACGCGCGGACAAGTTTCGACGAGTCGAACTTGAACTTCACGTTCAAAGTAGCTGAATATTTCGGCGCGGAGAGATGCTTGAATCGCCTTAAAGATAGTCCAGATTTCGTCGGGTTCGAGTTCTTGGATGAATTCGGCGGTTGAGGCGGGGTGGAGAGCCGAACAGAACACGTTCATTTCGTCGACGTCGTTTTTCGCGATCATCTCGCGAAGGTCGGGCAATAACAACTTGCTCGTCGAGATAGAACTATTCGTATTCATTGGACAGTCTCCCGCGCGGTTCTACCGCTCGACCTTTTGTCGGGCGGTAGAACCGCGCTCGCTTAAGCATGCCGACGCGACGTTGTCGCGTCTCGAAAGAGTCTGTTTGCCGTCGCGATCCCGGCGCGACGAACCGCCGTTTTTATCGCGGAAATTATAAATTATTTTATCGAAGCGTCAAGCAGAAGACGGGGACGCTCGACTAAAAGCCACGTTTGAAGACGGAACGCTCGACTTGAAGTCGAAGGCGTTTTTTCGCGTCGCGTTCTAAAGTCGTTCCCAAGAGCGACGACTGAACAAAAAACGCCGAAGTCGAACCCCTTCGACTTCGGCGTCTGCGTCGTTGCAAGTCGTCACCCAAGTAAACAACGCATTTGTTCGGATAAAATTTCTTCTCTATCTTGACTCTCTTCACACTGCGCTAGAATATAGCGAAATCGTCTGTGAAATCAAGTTGAAATATCTGTTTTGACAGAAATTTTTAAGAAAAAACTGACGTTTGTTTTAAAAATAACGTTTTTAACAAATATAACGACCGGTAAGGCGAGACGCGACCACGCCTAGCGTCCCAGACTGATGAAATAGACGTATCTGGCGAATAAAAATTTCATCAGATAGCCAATTTTTTATGAAATTGTCGCTTGGAGCGCCCGACCGAATCCTTTAGCGACTTATTTTCCACCGCAATAAATCGACCGAAGTAATTCTACGCCTAATCAACCCGTTAATCAAGCCCCCCCTCGAAAAAAATCGCCTGCGAGCGAAAATTCCACGTTCGGCAACCGTTTTGGAAAATGGCGCCGATTCAAGGAGTCGGTAATTTAACCTATGGAGAAGGTTGGTTCGTAGCGGGATTGGAAGGCGCGGAAGAGCCTGACGAACGAACGTTTGAAGCGGCGAAACCGTTTTGAGGAGTCGTTTTTGGAACGGAGCCGGGGGCGGACAAAGGTTGCGTGTTAAACGGTCGCGAGTTCGGAGGAGCGAAACCATTTCGAGGAGCCGGATTCGGAACGGAGCCGGGGTTGGGCAAAGGTTGCGTTTCAAACGTTCGCGAGCCGCGTTCGCGCGAGTTGTTTCCTTGCCTGCGCTCGGAATTCCAATGCAAGCCTAACAGAGCCGCCATGGCCGCTTGAGGCGCGTTCGACACGATATACGATTTAGCTCCGCTTGGAGCTTCGCGGAGCGTCTTGGCCAGGTTTTCCACCGTATTTTGACTTTGGGGCGCGAAGTCGTTTCTTTCAAAGCGCCAACGCCGTCCCCAGCGCGAGCCGTCGAATTCGGCGTCTCCGTATGGTCGTCGCGAACCGCCCTGCGTTTGACGGTTTCCGTTTTGACCCGCGGCGCGGTTGTCCGCGCCGTTATTTTCCAAGAAGCTGAGCATAACGAGCAGTCCGAGCGCCGAAGCTCGGTCGGCCTCCGATTGTCCGCGCAGATATTCTCGCGCTTTTTCGGACAACAGATCGAGCAGTTTTTCGCCGTCAGTTTCCGTGAGGAATGTAAAAACGCCCAATTGTCGCGAATCGTTTTGCGCGCTCGCGCCTCGTTGACGGCGAAAATCTTCGTATTGCCGATAAATCGGCGCGAGATTTTCGTTTCGCAAATCTTCCGGAAGCGTTAGTCGAACGGCAAGAGCCGTCGGAGACGACGTTCCAAGCGCGCCCGAGTCGCGTTCTTGTCGCCGATCGTCGACGGTCGCGCGCGAACCGGAGAAATTCGAGGGTCTCGAGCGCGAATAGAATTCTCTCATTCTCTTAAAAAATTCTTGCCTGCCTCTAATGGTCTCGATTCGTTTGGGAATCGGCATTTCCTGCAATTCATCGATTTCAGAATCGTTGACGGCGGTCGCGAGCCAGAACGCGTAGGCGTTGGCCGTAGTCCAGAGCGCCTCCGCGTTGGTCGACGATTCGACGAGTCGATATAAGTCGCGATATTTTTGTTTTTCGTTTTCGTCCAGACTTTCGAATTGAAGTTGACGACGATAGAACGCGCGATCCTGAGACAATTCTTCGTAGGTTTTTTTCGGCTGGGGTTTGAAATCCTGTAAGAAGAATCCCGCGTCCGAACGTTGATTGGCGTTTTGCGCCGATTCGTTTCCGGTGACTCCAACTTCGGGAGGAGCAAACAATTTGGCTTCGGCGAGGGCGCGGAGATAGTCGAAATTGTCGACCGCGCCAAGCTGTTCCAGTCGGTCGACGACTTGACAATCTTGCCGCCGACGCTGTTCGATATCGGGGAAGAACCGCGCGAACAGCGCGTAGCCGAACGCGAAGAACGCGCACGCACCGAGCGCCGCCGCCGCGTAAAACGCGAGCCGGAATCGTTTGGCGCGGTCGCCGATCTTCCGCAATTCCGAGCGCGTTTCTTCGTTAAGTCGACCTAGCGTCGATTCCGTAAGATTATGGCGCGGTTTTTCGACTTCGAGCAAATCGAGCGCGTTCCAGGCGGAACGTTCCGCGTCGAGTTTCTCTTGGAGCGTTTTTGAATTTTTGACCTTTAATTCAAACGCTTCGCGCTCGTCGGGCGTCATTTCGTCGTCAAGATACGCGGCGATTTCTTTGTCGACGGGGTCGGGCGTCCACCCGTCCTCTTCAAGTTCTTCTTCGTCGAAGACGAGAACGAAGTCGGAATCGCCGTTTTCCGTCGCGTCGTCGAGCCCGACGTTGTGGTTCGGTTCGTTCATTCCGGACGTTTCCCTTCTTCGATAAAAGGAGCGAGGATGTTTTTTAAATTTCTGTGCGCGCGGCATATCAAGGATTTGACGGCTTCCTGTTTCAATTCCATGACGTCGCCGATTTGCTGATAAGACATTCCTTCAAACCGCGCGAGAAGAACCGCTTGACGCTGCCTTGGCGGAAGCTTTTGAACGGCGTCGCGGACGATCGCTTGTTTTTCGAGCCTCGCGACCTTTTGCGTCGGCGTGGCGCCGCTGCGCGACAAAACGCCGTCTTCAAATTCCATGATCGACGACGAACCGCCTCCGCGCGAGCCCGAGACGGCGTTGAACAACGTTTCAGGTCGTCGGCTTTTCGCGCGCAACGCGTTGAACGCCACGTTGTGCGCCACGCGAAAGAGCCATGTTGAAAAACGCGCTTCTTGCCGGTACGTCGCCCGGTGTTTATAGACGCGCATAAAAACTTCCTGGGTCAGATCCTCCGCAAGCTGGGAATCGCCGACGTACCGATTGAGATACGCGTAGACGCGACCCTGATTGCGCGTCGTAAGTTCTTCAAACGCAAACACGTCGTTGGCTTGCGCCGCCGCCATAAGGCGCGCGTCTTCGTCGAACGCGACGGACGTCGTATTAAGCGAATCTTCGACGGACACTGAGGAACCCCTGTTTAACGCCGACGACGTTGGTCAAACGCCGCGCGACGATCCAATAGCTGCGCTAAACGAGCCGCCCCTCGAACGCCTTTCATATGGGAATAAACGTCCGCGAGCGAAAAAAGTTTCTTGTTCTGTTCAATTTTTAAGCGACGATAATCGGCGATCGCTTGACGTTCAACGCGATCCCGGCGGTCATTATAACGCGGGATTGCCTTTTTTGTAACCGTTAAAGCGTTTTTTACGTAATTTTTTTCAAATTAGTTTCGATTTAACGACGACCTCGTTTTTCTATTTTGAGCATCTGGTACAATCTCGAGGGCGCGGTTTTTTAATCGCTGAAAGCGTCGCGCTTCATTGGAACGTTAGGGAGAAAATGTTGAACCAGTTGTCGCCCCCAAAAGGATTGCGTTTGCATATCGGCGTTTTCGGTAGGAGAAACGTCGGAAAATCGTCGACGCTCAACGCGTTGTCGCGTCAAAATCTTTCGATCGTGTCCGAAATGCCCGGCACGACGACCGACCCCGTGGAAAAATCGATCGAGTTCTTGCCGCTCGGTCCGGTCGTGTTTATCGACTCCGCCGGAATCGACGACGACGGGGCGCTTGGAAAAGAACGCGTCGCGAAGACGCGTCAGGCGTATGAGCGCGTCGACGTGGCGCTGATAGTCGTCGACTCCGCTCTCGGCTCCGACGCGTGGGGGGTCTACGAGGAAGAGTTGGTCGACGAGATGAAGACTCGTTCGATTCCGATTCTTGTCGTCGTCAATAAGACGGACGTCGCGGACAGGGAAAGCGTCGACTCGATACGCTCGTTTCTGACGACGCGCGACTTGACGTCCGTTCCGTTTTCCGCTCGATTGGACGCGTCCGCAAAGGTAGGCGCCCCGGAATTGCGCGACGCGTTGACGAAACTTGCGCCCGAAGAATACCTCGCGCCTCCGCCGATCGTTTCCGATCTTGTGTCGCCGGGTAGTTTTGTCGTTCTGGTTGCGCCAATCGATAAAGAAGCGCCGAAAGGTCGATTGATTCTGCCTCAGGTTCAGACGATTCGCGACTTGCTCGACGCCGACCTTGGTTGCGTCGTCGTCAAAGAGAATATGCTTGGCGAAGCGTTAAAGAAATACGAACCCGCGCTGGTCGTTACCGACTCGCAAGCGTTTAAATCGGTCGACGCGACCACTCCAAAAAGCGTGCCCCTCACCTCGTTTTCGATTTTATTCGCAAGACAAAAGGGAAACTTGCCGACGATGCTCGCCGGGGCGCGAGCTATTGAAACGCTTACTGAAAAATCGCGCGTTCTGATCGCGGAAGCGTGTTCGCACCATCCGATTGAAGAGGATATCGGAACGGTGAAGATACCAAACGCGCTTCGTAAGAAAATCGGCGCGGACATAACGATCGATCACGTTCACGGACACGATTTTCCGGACGTTGACACGCTCCGACGCTACGATTTGATCGTTCATTGCGGCGCGTGCATGTTTAATCGTCGCGAGATGTTGACGCGAATCAATCGAGCGCTTGAGGCGGAAACTGCAATTACAAACTACGGACTTGCTCTGGCCGCGCTCAACGGAATTCTGGATCGGGCGGTCAAACCGCTTGAGTCGACAATCTAAAAAGAAACGGTTCGACTATGGAAAACGCGATTCATTCAAGACGAAATCGAAAATTACGCTGGGTCGTTCTGTTGCTCGGCGCGTTGGCCGCAATAACGGTCACGATCGCAAGTTGCGGCATGTACGCCGCTCATAAGGTTCGGGACGTTCTTGTCGCGTCCGGATACTCGGAGAGTTGGGAAGAGGGCGTCGACGGCGAGACGGTCGCGGACATATCTTACGGCGAAAACGACTGGAATTGCCTGGACGCGTATTTTCCACGCGACCTAGAGCCTGAAAAGTCGCGCTCGGCGTTTGTCTACGTTCACGGGGGAGCGTGGGTCGGCGGTTCGCGCGGCGATATGCGCGCGTTTGCGCGGCGTATGACCAAGCAGGGCTACGTCGCGGCTTCCGTCGAGTATATGCTCTACAAAGAAGGGCGGACGAGTTCGTTCTATACGATCTTCGCCGTGCTCGACGAAATCGACGCGGCGCTCGCGAAGTTAAAAGAGGTCGCGGCGGAACGCGGAATCGAACTTGATCGCGTCGCGCTTGGCGGGGATTCGGCCGGAGGTCATATTATTTCGCTCTACGCGTATTCGCGTGGAAAAACGGCGCCGATTCCGGTCGTGTTTATCGCGCCGCGCGTCGCCCCGATCGACAATCACGTCGACGCGTGGGCCCCCGTCCTGAAGCCCGGCGATATTGGAAAGCTGGTTCAGGCGATGAATCGGTCGGGGGCGATTTCCGCGGAGCAGATGAAGAACCCCGACGAAAAGACCGAGGAATTGATCGACGCGTGTTCGCCGCTGACGTTTCTCACTGCGGAAAACGCGATTCCGACCGTCTCCGCCTACGGCGGCAAAGACCCGCTTGTCGGCACGAAGCATTGCGCGAAACTCAAGGCGAGATTTCAGGAACTGGGCGCGAAAGGAATCGACGAGGCGTCGCCCGACGACTCGATTCTTTTCGACTGCGTCGAGTTTCCTCATTCGGGCCACATGCTTGAACGCGATCCCGGCTGCGCGTTGAAATTTCACGCGTTGGTTTTGAAATACGCCGAGCGGTATTTGAACGACGCGTCGGCTCGAGTGTCTAGCAGCCTCCCGTAGGCGGCGGGTTGCGCTTTGGCGACGCCTTGTTTGTCTGCGGCGTCCGGCGGACTTCGCCGCCCTCCGCTTGCGGCTCTTGTTTTTTTGCGTTTTGTCAAACGAGGCGGTTTATTCGCCCCGCGCGGAAGCGAACCGACAGTCCTTTTTCGAATCGCTTAGCCTTCAAATTGTTCGTCGCGCGATTATTTTCCTACGAACTTCAAAATTCGTTGTAACGGCGGCGCGCAGGGTTCGTCTTTAAGTTGTGTCGCGTCCCTTGCGGACGCTTTTGAGCAATTTAACGTCGGGCGTGGATAACGGAGGCGCCGCAATATGACTGCTTTTGAAAAAAACTCGCTGAACAAACGAAACGCGTTATATTCTTTTTTTGCGACTCTTGTCGTCCTTTTAGGGACGATCCTCTCCGGGTGCGACGTGATGAAGTCGTCCGGTTATTCGGAAGATTGGCAAGAGGGCGTCGACGGCGAGACGGTCGAATCAATTGCGTACGGCGACGAGAGTTGGAACAAAATTGATATGTTTTTTCCGGCCGAATTTTCTCATGAGAAGTCTCGCGGGGCGTTTTTCTATATTCACGGGGGTGGTTGGAACAGCGGATCCCGACGCGACATGCGCGGATTTGCGCGACGCATGGCAAAGGCCGGGTACGTTTCGGCGTCGTTGGACTATATGCTTTTGAACAAGTCGACGTCGAAAAATTATTCGATGTTCGCGGTTCTTGACGAGATCGACGCCGCGTTGGCGAAATTCAAAGAAGAAGCGTCGAAGCGCGGGTTCGAATTGGAACGCGTCGCGCTTGGCGGAGATTCCGCCGGCGGACATCTTGTCAGTCTGTACGCGTATTCGCGCGGTAAGACCGCGCCTATTCCCGTCGCGTTTATCGCGCCGCGCGTCGCGCCGATCGATTTTCACGTCGACGCATGGTCGAAATCTAATCCGGAAATGCTCGGGGGAATCGTCGCGGTTATGAACGCTAAAAAGCAAGCGATCACGCGCGAACAAATGTTGAATCCTGACGAAGAGACCGAAGCGCTAATCGACGCCGTCTCGCCGCTGGCGTTTGTCAACGCGGAGAACGCCGTTCCGACCGTCGCGGCATACGGCGCGAAAGACCCGGTCATAGGCGTCAATCATCTCCCGAAACTCGCTGCGAAATTCGCCGAACTTGGCGCGAAGTCGATTGACGGCGTCGACCCCGACAATCAAAACGCGGTCGTCTTCGACCCGATCGAATATCCCAATTCCGGGCATATGTTAGCGATGGATTCCGACTGCGCCAAGAGATTCTACGAATTGAATTTGAAATACGCCGAACGGTATTTGAACGCCAACGCGAAATAGGCTCTCGACATTTTCAGTTCCTGACTTTTTGCGTCACAATGGAAATTGCGGGCGAATCGTTTCGCGATTCTTTCGCGCGTCCTTCTTTGTCGATGGAAAAGACTTTCGGCGTCGGTATTTCTTCGACGCCGTATCCGAGGTAATAGCCCAAATGCGGGGGCTGGTTATATCCGGCGTTTTGCCATGCGACGCCTAAGCGATAGACGGGGTCGTGCATAAGGGTCGGAATGCGGTAGTTCGTGGGGATCGTCGTCGTGTAGATTCGGAACCCGGAGCCGTCGGCGAGGGCGTAGACCGTCTCTTCGCGCCAGTCGCCAAAGAGGTCGGCGTTGAGGAACGGCGTCGCTTTGGAGCCGCCGTATTGAACGCAGCCTTTCGCTTCAAAAATTCGCTCGACGCGGTTCGTTTCGGGGTCGAGTTTGAAAATCGACGTCCCGTCTTGCGGCTCGCGACCAAGATCGCCGTCCCAATAGCAGAAGAAATTGACGGGCAATCTTGGCGGTTGTTTTTCTTCGCCGTTCGCCGTTACGTATTTGCCGGCCGCCCACGATTCCGCGCCGGGAAAACGCGGGTCGACGTCGTCCGACGCGCCGCGCCCGACGTCTTTGCCCTGAAACGGCATATGCCAAATAATCTCGCCCGTGCGCGCGTCGCGCATGTCAAACGCCGATCCGCCGCTTTCGTGAACCGAAAAGATTTCCAGGCCGGGCCTGTCGGGAATAAGGTCGCCCGTATGTTGCGCGTCGCCGTGGAACAACGTCGGAAAGCCGGGCGCGTGCGGGTAGACGCCGGCTAAGTCGTCGTCGAACACAGACGCGCCGTAGATAATTTCGTCTTTGCCGTCGTAGTCGACGTCCGCGACGCTTACGGCGTGGTTGCCGCGTCCGCGATACGCGCGATTCTCGGGCTTGGCGGGGTCGTCTGAGTCGAACGTCGCCGCGAGCGTTAATTCCCCGTTTTCAAAGCGATACGCCGCGAGGGTCGTGCGCGTATAGTAGCCTCTTGCAAAAATCGCCGACGGATTCTCGCCGTCGAGAAACGCGACGCACGCGAGAAATCGGTCGACTCTGTTGCCGTAGTCGTCGCCCCAGTCTTTTTTGAGATTTGTTCCGCGCTCGGGCCAGTACGGAACGGTATCGAGCGCTTCGCCGGTCAGGCCGGAAAAGACGGTGAGGAATTCCGGTCCGGCAAGGACGCGCCCCGTCGGGTTGCGGTAGTCGGCGTTATTGTCGCAGTTTCTGATTTGTTCGTCGCGCGACGCGTCGCTGACGAACTTGCCCGACGCGTCTTTGGAGCCGGGCGCGGTTTTCAATATGACTTCCGCCTTGCCGTCCGAATCGAAATCGAAAACGAGAAACGGATTATAATGCGCTCCGGTACGAATGTTGATTCCGCAGTCGACGTCCCAAAGTTCGGTTCCGTCTAGTCGATACGCGACGACATGCAAAGGCGCAGAAAAGCCGTCGTGGGCGTTGTCTCGCGAATTTGACTCCCAAAGCGCGATGATTTCATATTGGCCGTCTCCGTCAAGGTCGCCCGTCGACATATTGCCAAGTTGGTAACGCAGCGGTCGTCCGCCTTGCGCGCGGGCGTCGGTCCAGTCGTCGGGACGTCGCGTTTTGATCTCAATATAAGGTTCGACAAGAACTTTCGTCGGCTTCGACGCGTCGACAGTCGCGTCTCCGTCGCATATTTCGACTCGATATTGCGCGTCGATCGCTCCGTCTTTGTCCAGATAGTTCGTCGCGCGATCAAAGAAGACGACGTCGTCGCCGCGATATAGCTTGAAACGCGTTTCGTCGGGGTCGGTTCCCAGCAGACGCCAGGAGCAGTAGACTCCCTCGGGCGTTTGAACGCAGACGAGTCCGCGATCGAGCGCTTCGACGCGCCGATTCGTTTGCGGGCGGTTCTCAACGAGTCGCTTTGTTTCCGCGATCGTTTCCGGTCGCTCGGAAAAAACGACGACTTTCGCAGTCTCGCGATCTTGCGGAGATTGCGCAAACGACGCGTTGAAGAGGAAGGGAAACGTCAGAAAGAGCAGAGGAATCGCGATCTTTTTCATTGGTCGTCGCCTGCGTTCTCGCGGAGTGTTATTGGGGAATACGGAGCGGACGCGTTTTCGCGGACGCCGAACCGCTTCCTGTAGGAAGCGCGGGTTCGTTGATTTTGGCGACGCGTTGTTACAGGATCCTGCGTTTTGGCGTCGCTTTGTTTGCCTGCAGCGTCCGCGCGACAGAGCCGACCAACGAGAGGCGGTTCCAAGAAACGCGCTACCTCTTGCGGCTCTTGTTGTTTTTGCGTTTTGGCGGAGTTTAGTCTTCTTTGGCGACGCGGACGACTTCTTCGACGGACGTTATGCCAAGTCCGACTTTCTTCCAGCCGTTGTCGCGCAAGGTCGCCATGCCGTTGGCGCGCGCGATCTTTTTAATTTCGTTCGACGGCGCTTTTTCGCCGGCGAGGCGTCGAATTTCGTCGTCGGGGACGAGCAGTTCGTAAAGCGCGATACGACCCGCGTAGCCGGAATCTCGACATTCGCGGCATCCGACCGGACGGTACAGTTCGCCCGTTTCCAGCAATTCTTTTGGAAAATCGCGCGGCAGATCTTCCGGTTTCGGGTTCCAGCGTTGTTTGCAATGTTTGCAGAGCCGTCTGGCGAGTCGTTGCGCCATGATCCCTTCGACGGTCGTTCCGACCAGGAACGGCTCGACGCCCATGTCGATCATACGCGTGTAGGCGCCCGCCGCGTCGTTCGTGTGCAACGTGCTGAAAACCAGGTGCCCCGTCATCGACGCCTGGATCGCGTTTTCCGCCGTTTCAAAGTCGCGGATTTCTCCGACGAGCACGACGTCGGGGTCGTGTCGCAAAATGGCGCGCAGACTTGCCGCGAACGTTAGTCCGACTTTCGTATGCACCTGAATCTGATTGATTCCGTCGAGCTGGTATTCGATCGGGTCTTCGGTCGTGATAATCTTCGTGTCGTCGGATTTGATTTCGTTGAGCGCGCTGTAAAGAGTCGTCGTTTTACCGGAACCCGTCGGACCCGTCACCAGGATGATGCCGTGAGGAAGGGCGATCAGCTTGCCGAAACGCTCGTAGACGTCTTCGTCCATGCCAATGCCGCGCAAAGTGAAATTCATGCGGTCTTTGTCGAGAATACGCATGACGATTCCTTCGCCGTGAAGCATTGGAATAATCGAAACGCGCAGGTCGACCTCGCGGTTCTGAACCTTAAGTTTAATTCGTCCGTCCTGCGGTATGCGTTTCTCCGCGATATTGAGCCGCGACATAATTTTAATGCGGCTGACGATCGCCGATTGGAACCGATTGATTTCCGGAGGGGTCGGCTGCGTCTGCAACACGCCGTCGATGCGGTACCTGATGCGCATGCCGGTCTCTTGCGCTTCGATATGAACGTCGCTTGTGCCCGATTCGATCGCTTCGGTCAGAATGTCGTTGACCAGTTTGACGACCGACGCCTCCTGGGCGTCCTGGGCGTCGCCCTGATCCCAGTCGACCTCCTCGAGAATTTCGACGTCGCTCGTCTGTTCGATTAAGCCGTCGATCGTTTCCGCGCCGACGCCCAGCCGCGCTTTAATGAGTTTGGCAAGTTCGCCCGGATACGCGATCACGGGCACGGTCGGAAGCCCCGTCGCCGCGGACGCCTCGTCGACGATCGTCAGGTCGAACGGATTGCTTGTCGCGACGTACAGCGCCCCGTCGGACTGGACTCCAAGCGGGAAGACGTTGCGGCGGTGAACGATTTTTGTGGGAAAATTAATGAGAACGTCGTCTGGCAACGTCGATTTGGCGAGATTAACGACGGGCAGTCCGAGTTTTTGCGCGATGGCTGCGAGCGCGATTTCTTCGGTTCTCGCGCCGAGCTGGTTTAGGACGGGCTGCGTCAGCTTGCCTTCCTCCTCGAACGACGCGCGCGCGATTCTCATCTGGACGGCGTTCAGTTTCAACGGCTTTTCTTCCGGCTCGAAAAAAACGATCATGAAATCGCTCCCGATCTTTCCATTCTCGACGCGCGACGAGTCGTCGCGTCAACGCGGTAAAACGTCGCGATCAACCCGACGCGTCGCGCGGCAAGAAAAAATAAACGGAGTTTTGCGGATTTTTTAACGGCAACCTTAAAAACGCGCGTTCCTCCCGCCCTGCGACAATTATAACAAGCGCGCCCGCCGATTCAAGATCTGAACGCGAGGATTTATTCCGTCGAGCGCGAGATTGAGAGACGACTCCATTGAAGCGTTCGACGACGCCGACCATGACGCATGAAATCGCGGAAAACGCTATCGCCGCGACAAATCATGAGTTTTTGATCATTCCGTCCTTCCCGACGGCAAACGCGACGACGAACAAAGGGAGAGACGCTCTTTTAGCGCGTAATCTCCGCTTATCTTAACATACGTTTAAAATAGTTAAGAAAAAAGATTGACTTAAGAAAATAAAAAGTGTTGAATATGGCGCGGCGTCTCGTGAAAATTATCGGATTGATGGCGTTCGTTTATTCCAGACGACAAAGCTCGTTACCCCGACTCGGCTGCGAAACGGCGCGGTTCAAAAAGCCCAATTCCGGCGAAAATGTTTCGAGCGTTGGCCGTCCTTTGGCTCGGCGCGTCAACGCGCGCGTCGCTCGACGAGAAAAAAAACGGAGTTTTACGAATTTTTTTAGCGGCAACTTGAAAAACGAAGCGTTCTCTTGTATACTTACGTCACAGCGGGCGCCAAAGCCGATTTAAGAGCGCGGACGAGAGTTTTTCTTTCGATACGAAAGACGGCGCGATCGCGTTGATATTAAAATGAGGAACTAACGACAATGTTGCGATTCGGAAAGATGATCAGTCTGGCGTCGGGCGTCGCGGCGGCGCTTTGCGCGACGCTCGGGCTGGATTTCGTCGGCTCCGTTTTTTCAAACGCGTTCGACGCGCGCGCCGTCGTCGCGCAGGAATCCGGTCGACGCGGCGCCCGAGAATGGAACGGTCAACGCGGACAGGGCGGTCAGGGTTTCCAGCGCGGTCAGGGCGGCCAGGGGTTCCAGCGCGGTCAAGGCGGCCAGGGCGGTCGACGCGGCGGTTTTAACAACTTCGATCCCGATTCCGTCACGAGCGAACAATTTGAGCGTCTCCGCAATATGCCGTTCGCCGATCGCATTAAAGAACGCGTCGGCGAGGAGCGATGGACCAAGTGGGAGAACGGAGAATTTGGAGCCGCGGACAACTCCGCCGCCGACGCCGCCGCGAGGGCTCAAGCGAAAGAAGAGGGGACCTTGGAAGAAGTTCCCGAACTGACCGAAGAAGAAAAACAAGAGGCGGAAGAGCGACTTCGCGCCGGCGACGTTCCCGATTTCAACGAGGACGGCTCTCCACATTATTCCGTCGAGACGGAAGCCGACTACTATCGTCAGGCGATGGCGCGGCGCGAGGACGTTCTCGTCGACGCCGCGCCTCTGGCGTTGCGCTACTACTCGCGTTATCTTATGAACAAATACGACGCCAACGGCGACGGAGTTCTTCAGCGCGACGAATGGGAAAACCGGCTGGAAGGCGCGCAGGCGATCGATCTTAACGGCGACTGGGATCTTACCGACCAGGAACTGTTGTTCTACTTGACGCGATTCGCCAAAGACCGCACGATTTTCAATCCTAATCCGATTCGAACGAACGCGCCTCGCGCGAACGTTCTCGCGGAAAGAGAAAACGAAGAGATTCTTATTCGGCCCGCGTCCGCCGCGCCCAAACGCGTAAGCGACGACGACGCCAGGTCGGCGAGGCTCCTCAACGACGGGGACGCGAATTTGTCGGAATTGAGCGATCAGGAGATTCTGGAACTCTTTACCGACGGGAATCCCGCGCTCGAAAGCGTCGACGACGACGAGTTGCTCGACTCGCTTCTGAGCGACATGGACGATTCGGCGGTTCGCGAATACGCGGCGCCGCCTCAGACGCTGAAAGGCGCCCCGGTCTGGTTCCTCGCGCGCGACCGAAACGGCGACGGACAGTTGACGATTCTTGAATTTGCCCCAAATCTTTCGCAAAAGAGCCTCGCGCTGTTCGGGCGCTACGACGCCGACGGCGACGACATTATCACCGCCGACGAGGCGAAAAAAGGACCGAGCGTTCAGTGAGTTTTCCGGGATAGCGGCGATTACCACAGAGATCAAAACGGAAATGTGCAAAAGAAAATTGCGCGGCGCGCGCGCGTTGCTGACAGGCGCGTCTTCTGGGATTGGGCGCGAATTGGCGTTGGAACTGGCGAGACGCGGCGCGAGCGTGTGCGCGTTGGCGCGACGCGAAGAGCCGCTGCGCGCGCTGACGGAAGAAATGAACGCCGTTCGCGGCGCCTCTTTCGCGGCTGATCCGGAGCATTTTTACGTCGTCGGGGACGTGTGCTCGTCCGACGTTCGCGACCGCGCCGTTTCGGAAACGCTCGAGCGTTTCGGCGGTCTCGACCTTCTCGCGAACAACGCGGGCGCGGGCGCGACGTTGCCCGTCGAAGACACGACCGACGAACTCG
>CAMZEO010000024.1 GCA_947305735.1 uncultured Planctomycetales bacterium
AACAAAAGCGCGATTGGAACCGCAAGCGGCGAGCGACTTTCTCCGCCGAACTCCGCGCCCGCGAGATTTGTCAGATCGATATTTGTCGACGGCGTTTCTTAACCTTTTAAGAAACGCTTTCTTCCTGAAACCGTTTTTTCAAGTAGACGCGACATTCGGAAAAGAATTCCTGATTCTTCGGGTCCTGATAATCGGCGTAGGACCAGGGCAGGGCTTTCCACTGTTTTTGCGCGTACATGAGGGTCGTTTCGGCGAAGATTCCGTCGCGAAGATAAATGCGATGCGCGTGGTCTTTGGTCGACGCCAGAATCAATTTTCCCAGTTCGATATAGCCTGGGTCAAGATTGAGCGGTCTCGGCGTCGGGACTTTTCCTTCCGCGAAGAGTTTCGCGCCGATTTCTTCTTCCCACGCGTTCGTCTTGATTTTAACGGCGGCAAGATCGCCGGGGTCGGCGAGTTTCTCAAAGATCCAGAATCTTTTGGGCAACGCGCCGCCCATCTCTTTGTCGTAATAACGGGTGAAGTCGTCGAATCGATAGGTCGGACTCTCCATCGCGATCGGACCGAACTCTCGTTCGGCGCGCGCTTTGCCGAGCGCGAGCGCCTCTTCGTCGACGCCGAACGCGGCGATTAACAGGAGAACCGGTTTAACTTTTCTTATTTCGCCCATGACAATTAACTTACGCGTCAGGAATGTTGAATCGATTTATGCGCGAGTCGTTCGTTTCGGAACAAATCGACGGTGAAAAACGTCAGCGCGATCCAGATGAGGACGAAACTGAACCATTGAAAAGGGGAGGTCTTTTCGCCAAGGACGAAGACTCCGCACAGGAATTGACCGGTCGGACACAGATAGTTGAGCAGTCCGAGCGTCGACAGTTTTATTCTGACCGCCGCGGAGCCGAAGAGCAGCAGCGGAATCGCCGTCAACGCGCCCGCCCCGATAAGGAGACTGAGGAAATACGGGTCGGTCGACCAAAAAGGCGCGCTTTCCGGAGCCTGGATTTTATAGACGATATACGCCGCGCCGATTGGGAGCGCGAAAAGCGTTTCGACGCTCAGCGCGGTCGCGGAGTCGACCTCCATCTTTTTTCGCAGAACCGAATAGATCGCAAAGACGAGCGCGACGACGACGCTTTCCCAGGGGAGTCGCCCTACTCCCGACGCGAACGCGACGACCGCGACCGCCGCGAGTCCGATGGAAATCCGCGCCAAAAGGCTCGGACGTTCCCGAAAGACGAGCGCGCCGAACGCGACGCTCACGAGCGGACTCGCGTAGTTGCCAAGGCTTGCGTAAAGCGTGTGATTGAGCGCGACGAGCCAGATGAAAAGCCCCCAGCTCGCGGCGGTCGTCGCCATGGTGACGAACAGTCCGGCGACCAGCCGGGGGTTGCGCAACGTCGCCAGAATCCGCCTTCCTTTGCCTCGGATAAGAACGATCGGAAAGAGGACGACGGTCGTGAAGACGGCGCGAAACGCGAGCGTGACGAGCGGAGGAACGTCTTTAAGGAGAACAAAATAGAGCGGGAACAGCCCCCAAATGAGAAACGCGGCGAACCCCAGCGCGGTCCCGTATAGTTCCGACTCGAATTTCGACGCGTTGTTTGGCGCGGACATTTCCAACGAAGGCAAACCGTTCGCGTCGAAAGAGTCGACGCCGCTTAATGCCGCGGCTTTTCCGACGCGCGAATGAAGAAAACGTTATTTTTTCAGCCCGTGAACGCGCGCGTACTGCTCGGCCTTGCGACGTTCTTTAATACGCGCGTTTCTAATTTGACCGACCCTTTTAATGTCTTCGTTGCTTAGCGCGGTCTCGCTTCGTCTCGACAAGAGCGCGCCCAAAAGCACGGTCAACGCCGCGAACAGCAGGAAACTCGCGTAACTGAGAACCCACACGGGATCCGAAGTTTTTTCCTCTTCTTTGTCCGCCGCCAGCGCGGGCGCGACGTTCGCGACAAACATCGCGATTGCGGAAAGGATCGAGAGAATTCGAAGTTTGAACGAACCGCTCTTCATTTTGTCTTCTCTTAAAAATATTTTCTCGGACTCTCGGTAAGACCGCGCGGAATCGTTTTCCCGCGCGACCGACGCCCCGTCATTATAACCTCGGAACGGCTCCAGAGGAAGTCCCCGCCGAAATTTTTTGACTCTCCGCGCGGAAGCGGCGACGTTTATTTGTTTTTGTAGTAGGAATCGATATGTTCCCAGGCTTCTCGCGCCGTCTTTACAAAGCGGAATAGCTCCAGATCTTTCTCCCCGACGACTCCGTAGTCGACCAAATGTTGGAAATTGACGGCTTTTTTCCAGAAATCCTCGCCGAAAAGCACGACGGGCAAGTCTTGCATTCTTCCGGTTTGCCGGAGGGTGAGCGCTTCAAAGAGTTCGTCGAACGTCCCAAAACCTCCGGGAAAGGCGACGAGCGCTTTGGCGCGCAGGAGAAAATGCATTTTCCGCATGGCGAAATAATGAAAATTAAAGCACAAATCCGGCGAGATAAACGGATTGGGTTCCTGCTCGAACGGCAGGGAAATATTCAAGCCGATAGACGGCTCGCCCGCGTCGTAGGAGCCGCGATTCGCCGCTTCCATAATTCCGGGTCCCCCGCCGGTGCATACGACGTATTCTCGAATTTTACTGACGCGAATCTCGCCTCTTGGCCCTCGTTCTTCGTTGAACGCGTCGTTTTCGCGCGCGACGAGCTCGCCAAACTCCCTCGCGATTCCGTAGTATTCGCTCAATTCGAGCGCTCTTTCCGCGCGTTTGAGAGCGTCGGCTTTTTCCTTGTTTTCCGGAGCCGCGCCCGCTTCTTTAACGGCGGCGTCGAAGCGTTTTCGCGCGACTTTGGGATCGAGAATTCTCGCGCTTCCGAACACGATGATCGTCGAGGCGATATTTTCGCGTTCAAACGTTTTTTCCGCCTTCAGAAATTCCGAGAGGAGCCGCGCGGTTCTTCCGTCGCCGCGTTCGAGGAAGTCCGGGTCGCGCGTCGACATACGATAGCTCGGCGCGCTTTTCAATCGGGCAAGGTTTTGTTTGACGTCGGCAAGGTCGGATTTTTTTAATTCCATACGATCGTTCCTTTCAACGGGCGGAATTTTGGAAAAGACCGGGCGGACAAGTTGTTTTCTCCCGCCCCTTATAGTATAATGCGGCGGCGTCTGAAAACAAGACGCTTTATGGGAGTGTAGAAACGACGATGACAATTTCCGAACTAATAGCGGCCAGGGAGCCCGACTGGAAAGCGCTGGAAGATCTGATTAATTCTTATTCCAACGTTTTTCATCGAAAGACCCCGGAGGACGTCGCTCGATTAACGAGTTTGTACCGCGCGGCGAGCAGCGACCTGGCTCTGGCGGAATCGTACCAGCTTCCTGAAGCGACCGTCGGATATTTGAACAATCTCGTCGGTCGCGCGCACAATTGCCTGTACCGCCGACGTCGGATTTCCTGGTCTGATTTTTGGCGCGTCGTTTTTTTCGACGCTCCCCGGTGGATCGTTTCGGATCCGACCTTTTGGGTCGCGCTGGCTCTCTTTTGGATTCCTTTTTGCGCCTGCGAGTATAAATGTATGGCGAACCCGGAATTTGCCGAACAGGTCGTCGGGAGGGCTCAATTGGAGATGATCCGCGAAATGTATTCGAGGAATCTGAACGAGAATCCAATCGATCGGCTGGATATGGTCGCCTACTATATATATCACAACGGATCGATCGGTCTGAAGTCGTTTTGTCTTAGCGTGTTGGGGCTCGTTCCCGGTCTCCTGATTCTCGTTTCCAACGCCGCGACGCTTGGATCCGTGTTCGGATATATGCAAAGCGGCGCGACAAGTTCCGACGCGACGTTTAATTTCCTCGAATTTACCGCCGCGCACGGTCCGTTTGAACTCACGGCGATCGTCTTGAGCGCGACCGCGGGAATGAGAATCGGGTTCGGGTTGATTAGGACGCGCGGATATTCCCGGCTCGATTCGATACGTCGCTCGGCGATTCAGGCGTTTCCCGCCGTCGCGACGGCTCTCCTGTTGTTTAGTCTTGCCGCGACGATCGAGGGCCTGATCTCGCCGAGTCGAAACGAGTGGCTATGCGCTCTTCTTGGAATCGAGTCGATCGCTCTTAAAAAGGGGTTGGCGTATTGTTCCGCGGCGCTGTTGATCTTTTACTTCGGGGGTCTTGGCGGACTCGGGGCCATTAAGAATCGTTTCTTTCAACGTTGACGCGGATTATGGATACGAAATTATCGTCGAATTGGGCTCGTCGGTCGATCGTCATACGCAAACGGACGCTGGACGAAACGCGCGATCTTTCGCTTCGCGTCCTTGGCAAGCTTTTTAAACCGCTTTTGTTCTATTACCTCGCGCTCGCCTTGCCGGTTTACGCGCTTGACGTCGCGCTTTGGGGGTTTTTCGCGCCGTCGTTCGCGCCCGGCCTCGAGATCGACTCGTTTCCGGGAAGGGAGTTCGTCTTTTTTTGGAATCATGTCGACTTCCTGTCGCGGATTTACGTCACGGTATGGTTGGAAACCGCTTTTATCGGATCGCTGACGACCCAGTACCTCGGAATTTGGCTTTTTAACCCCGACGGCGCAGCGCTGAGCCGCCAAAACGTCGTCGGCTCCTGGAAAAGGCGCTGGTTCCAACTCGTCTACTATCTGATCGCGACGAGAATCGTTCGCCTTCGTTTCTTTTACGTCGAGACGATTTTGCTCGAACAAACTCCTTTTCGTTCGAGTTCCGACCGTCTCTCGACGAGAAGGCGCGTTCGAAATATCAACTTCGGATCCTGGGGAACGTTTTTTGGAAACCTTTGGTCGACGGAGACGTATTTCTGCGTCGGCGTTTCCGTTGGCGCGGCGATGATTTTTTATCTCCTCTCCTCGATTATTCCCGACCTGCCGCCTCGATTGATCGTCTTCGATTTGGCGCTCTTTCCCGCGTTGGTTTTTGGCTGCAGATTGTACTACGTCGTCTACAGCTTTTTTTCTTACGTGAACTACCGTATTGCGAGCGAGGGCTGGGACCTTGATCTCGCGTTCAAAATAGAGGCGAACAAACACGCGGGTTTGGACGACGCCGACGACGCGATTTCCCCGAGGTTCAGACGTTCCAGGACGCTCGCGCCGATGACGTTGGACGCGGATCTTTTGGAAACGCGACCGGTTCGGGAGAACTCGACGGAGGCTTGATTATGAACGCGAAAAACCCAGGAATCGCCGCGCGAATCGGCGCGGTTTTGCTCGCGACGCTTCCCGTCGCCTGTCGGTCGCTCGACGTTCGCGGCGACGAAACGTCGTCGGTTCCTTCCGCGTCCGTTCGGGAATCCGCCGACGAGGAGGCGTTTCGGAAGTCGATAGAGAGATCGCGTTTTCCCTGGTTTTCCAGGGAGACCGGCGAAGCGAAGTATCTGCCGCGCGAAGTCGTCGAGAGTCCGAAACAACGCCCGACGCGCGAAAGGCGTTCGTCCCGCGGCTTCAATTGGGCGGATTCCGCCGTCAAAATAGGGTGCTGGGTCGCTCTTTCGATTTTTTTTGTCGTCGCGGTCGTCGCGATCGTATTGGCGATTCGTTCTATGATTATCAAGAATATGCTTTTAAAGAAGCGTCTTGCCGCCGACGCCGTCGCTCGGGAACGACGAATCAACGCGCTGACGCCTGAAGCCGCCGAACAGTACGACGATCTTTTTTCTTCCGCTAAAAGCGCTTATGATCGCGGAGATTACCGTCGCGCGTTGATTTTCTTTTTCAGTTGTTTGCTCGTCGAAATGGACAAGCGGGAATTCGTCCTGCTCGCCAAAGGGAAGACGAATCTCGAATATTGGCGCGAGCTGGTCGATTTTGCCGAGCTTCGATCGATTTATCGCGCGACGATGAACGAATTTGAGCGCGTCTATTTTGGCGGAGAACCGATTTCTCGAGAGGAATTTGACCGCGTTTGGGCGCTTCATCCGCGATTTGAGGAGATTATGCGCGAAAAAGACGAAAAAGACCGGCTTCGTCGCGAGGCGGAAGAACTCGACCGTCGTTCAAAAGGGGTCAATGTCTCCGCGTCGGTCGTTTTGATAGCCGTCGTTTCGTTGACGTCGTGTTTCGGGTGTTCCTCCAGGAAGGAAGAGACCTGGAAGAACTCGTACGGATCTTACGTCTCCTACAACAACGGGAAAAGCCTCAATTCGGCGACGGCGTATCTGGACTATTGCCGACGCAATACGAAATGGAAGCTCAAAACGGTTCCCTTTAATCGAATGCGCGAAAACGATTTTGCGGAACTGACAAAGAATCAGGACGCGATTATATGTTTTGATTCGCCCGATTATAACGACGCGCCCTTTTCGTCTCCGTATTGGTCGGGCGTTTGGACGCATCCTCGCGCGAAAGACCGTTCGGCGCTACTTCAGGCGTTGGAAGCGAATTTGCGCCGATACGCTCGCGCGTCGGACGACGATTTCGATCAATTTGCCGTAACGGAGACGACTTTCGGTTTTACGTTGATTGAAAAAGAAGTCGAACGGTGGCTTAACGAGAAACCCAATCGCGCGTTTATCCTCGTGGCCGGAGGCTGGGACGCTCTTCCGTTCTATCTTTTGGACGCTCGCCAGGCTCTGATCAATTCGGGCGCGTCCGAGAGCGATTCCAAATTGCGGGAATGCGACGAGCTGCTTTCGGAGTACTTGCGACAAGTCAAATCGTTGGCAAATCCCGTCGAGGCTAAGGAGTTTAACGGGGACTATGTTTTTCCGGAAGTCCCTTGGAGGTTGGGGCGTCGTTGCGCCTCGCTCAAATTGATTTTTTCGAGAATTCGAGAAAGAAAGCAGGAGTTGTTGAATAATCCTCTAAAACGCGCCGAGTATCTCCTTCAAGTCTTTGACGACGACGAAAGCGGCGAAGCGAAGGAGTCGCTGCCTCGCGAGCTGGTCGAGCGGGTCGTTTGCGAACTGGACGCAATCGTCGCGCGAAAGAAAACGTCGCGTCATTCGGGCGGTTCCGTCGATATGGACGGCGTTTTCAACTTTCTCAATGAAGATTCCCGCTCCGGGGACGATCTGAATTTCGACGAGGATATCGCTTCCTGGGACGATTTGAGTTTTGACGAAAAATGGAGCGTCGCGTTTAAGACGATCAAAACGCGGAGCCTTAAAGACTTCGGCGCCTACGGCACAAAAAACGGCTTTCAGGATAGCGTTTACGACCCCGACCGTTTTGACGAAGGGCTGACGTCGCGCGGTTCCTTTCGAAACATATACGACGACGGAACCGATTGGTCGACGACAAGTTCCGTCGACGAAAAGGACGCGTCGCCGCAAGATGAGTCCGAGCCCAAACTTCCGCCCAATCCTTGCTTTGTAACGCGATTTGTTCCTTCTTCTTTCGGCGATTGGCCCGACGTCGCGAGCAAGCCCGAAAACGAGGACGCGTTCCTTGATCCGCGACGCCTTATAAGGACGGGCGGATTTAGCGGCGATCCTAAATGGACCGAAGGTCTTCCCGAGGAGGCGCGGTTGCGCGAGTTTTGCAAGATCGAACCTCGACGGGACGTGAAAGTTCTTTTGGCGCAGGGCGATATTCCGCTCGTTTGCGAACGCAAAATCGGAGGAAGCCGTTTGTTGATCGTAAATTCGATTTCGTTCCTGTCGAATTACGGATTGACCGATCCCGTCAATCGGAAGTTGGCGGCGAAACTGACGCGCGAATTGCCGCCCAAGTCCAGGACGCTCGTTTTTTTGGACATGCTCGACGTCGACTCCGACGTCTCCGAACGCGTTAAAAAAGAAGACGGCCCGTTTTCGCTCAAGCGCTTGACTCCTTTCACGATTTTTATCTGGCACGTCGTCTTTCTGGGCGCGTGCGCGATCTTTTGCGCGTATCCGATCTTTGGCCGTCCCAAAAGGTTGAGGCGAGAGCGAACGAACGATTTCAGCCGGCACGTGAACGCTTACGCGCGCGAGTTGCAGAATATCGGCGCGCGGAGCTGGGCGCAAGAGCAGATCGACGCGTATCGAAATTCCGACAAACCTCCGGAGTTATAATTTTGGAAATGGCAACGATTTCTTTGGACGAAGAGAACAGGCCGTTGACGTCGTACTCGAAAGAGGAGCTCGTCGCGCTCTTCAAGACGCTGGGATTGCCCGCGTATCGCGTCGGACAAGTCCGACGTTGGATCTTCGCGCGCAAAACCGACCGTTTTTCTCAAATGAGCGATCTTTCCAAAGAGGATCGCGCGCGGTTGACGACGCTTTTTTCGACGCGAGGGACGACCGACGATTCGTTTCGGCCGCTCCTGATTCGCGATGGCGAAAAGACGCGAGTCGCCGCGGACGCCTACGACTCCGACGATTCTTTCTTCGAGGGACGCGTCGTCGCAAAATCCCTTTCGGACGACGGCTCGGAAAAGTTGCTTCTGGAATGGCGCGACGGTCGGCGCGTCGAGTGCGTTCTTTTGCGCGACGACCGCGATCACCGAACGGCGTGCGTCAGCGTTCAGGTCGGGTGCGCGATGGGTTGCGCGTTTTGCGCGAGCGGGTTGGGCGGTTTCGTTCGCAATTTGACGAAAAGCGAAATACTCGAACAGCTTCTGCGCTTGAACGCTCTTTTGCCCAAAAACGAGCGTTTGACGCACGTCGTCGTCATGGGAACCGGGGAGCCGACGCTCAATCTTGACGCGCTCCTGCCCGCGCTCGAAGAGGCGACGGCGAGAGACGGACTCGACGTCGGCAATCGACGAGTCACGATTTCGACCGTCGGTATTCCCGCCGGAATTCGGCGTTTGGCGGAGGCGCGCGTCCCGTATAAGCTGGCGGTTTCGCTTCACGCGCCGAACGATCGCGTTCGCGACTCGATTATGCCGCAGAATAGGATTCATCCGATCGCCGAAGTTTTGCGCGCCGCCGATTTCTTCTTTCATACGACGGGACGGCGCGTCACTTTTGAATATATCCTGCTCGACGGGATCAACGCTTCGACGGACGACGCTCTCGAGTTGGCTCGGCTTTTGCGCGACAAGACGGCGATCGTGAACGCCATACCGTATAATCCCGCGCCGGAACTTCCCTTTAAAACTCCTTCGAACGCGACGGTTCGGCGTTTCGTCGGCGCTCTCGAAAACGCGGGAATTCAGGTGAAAGTTCGTTTTCGGAAGGGGGACAAGATTAACGCCGCCTGCGGTCAACTGCGTTGGAGCTTGCGCGGCGAGTAGTTGTTTCTCTCGAACGTTAAGGCGAACGCGCGAAGTCCGTTCCTCTTCATTCCGATAATAACGCTTTTATAAAAAAATCATTTTTTGTAGTTTTCACAACGTTGTTTTATCATCTATTTTTTGTTTCTCCTTCTTGCTATTTTATCTATTTTGTGTTAAGATGGGCAAAAGCTATTGTTTGCGTTGATTTGAGAAAGAGTAGCGTCTGGTCTGTAATCGCGCGTCGGCTCGGTCGGGTTTGGGCGCGGATCGAGAAGATATTTAGAATTGAAACGTCAACGCGGCGCCTTGCGTTTTCGCGGCGTTGGCGCTTGCGACGTCGGTCGTTTTGCGTTGAGTCGCTAAAACGACCCCAACAACGAAAGGTTATTTTGATGAAGCGGCAACTTTTCTTTTCCGCGCTGTTAGCGTTGAGCGCGCTTGGCGTTTCCGCGTTCGCCGACGATCAAACGACTCCGGTTCCGGACGCCGGCGAAGCCGTCGTCGAAGCGTCTGAAGTCGCGTCCTCGTCGGCTCCCAACGCCGCGCCCGTCCCGTTCGCGCAGGCGGTTCCCGAGGCCGAACGCATCGGCGGTCCAATCACGACGTATCGTAAAAAGGATTCTCTTTACTGGGAAATCGGCTCGGAACAATACGGTTCCGACTACATCATCATTATGTCGGTGGCTCGCGGCGTCGGGACGTCGGATCTTTACGGCGGTCAGTCCCTCGACGACGAGGACATGATTTGGCGCTTTGTCAAAGCGGACGACCGCGTTCAGATCGTTCGCCGCAACTATCGTTACAAGTCGGACGGCGGACCGGACGCGGAAGCGTTGCGCGTCGCGTTTACCGACAGCATCATTTTCAGCCTGCCGATTATCGCCGCCGGTCCTCAAGGGGGCGATATTGTCGACGTCTCCGGCTTGTTCATGAGCGACACGCTGTGCCGTCTGGGAATCGGCTCTTTCGCCCGCGACCGATCTTCCTGGGCGAAAGTCAAAGCGATGAAAGACAACCTCGAACTCGAGGTTGCGGCGACCTATTCGGCCGGAAGCGGCTCTACGGAAACTGTTCTCGACCTCCGCGGCGTTTGCGTCAATATTCACTACTCGATCAGCAAACTCAAGGACACGGGGTACAAGCCGCGTTACGCCGACGAACGCGTCGGGTACTTTATGACCGCCTTGCGCGACGTTAGCAAAGTTTCGTCCGACGACAACTTCGTCCGCTATATTAATCGTTGGAACCTGCAAAAACTTGAACCGAACGCGGAAAAGTCCCTTCCGAAAAAGCCGATCGTCTTCTGGCTCGACAAAGCGACTCCCTATCAATATCGCAAGATTTTGCGCGACGGCGTTCTCGAATGGAACAAAGCGTTTGAAAAAGCCGGATTCTACAACGCCGTCGAAGTTCGTCAACAGGAAGAAAACGACGACTGGGACGCCGAAGACATTAACTACAACACGATTCGCTGGTCGATGACCCAAACCGGTTTTTCGATCGGACCGAGCCGCGTCAATCCGACGACGGGCGAGATCCTCGACGCCGACGTCGTGTTAACGGTCGGCTTTCTGAACAGTTGGGCTCGTTCGTTCGAGCTTTACACTTCGGATCAGCTGGTCGACAAATTCGCGGGGTTCAATCGCGAAAACGTCCTGAAAGAACTTGAAAAGAGCGGTTCCGACTCCTTGCGCCGTCGTTTTAACGAAAACGAGACGGAACTCTATTACGCGCAACAATTTGGCTTGGCGAACACGTTCTTTGACATTATGGCGGTGGACGACGCGATGTTCGACTCTTTCTTCGGCGAATCGAAGGCGGACGAACAGGAACCCGCCCCCGAGACCGCGCCTCGGAATGAAACCGTAGCCGAAGACGCCGCGAAGAAAGCGGAAGAGGAAGCCGCCGCCAAAGCGCGCGAAGAGGCGCGTCTGGCCGAGGAACAGGCGCTCCGCGACACGGCGCAAAAAGCGGCGGAAGCGGCGGCCGCCGCGCAGAAGACCGCCGACGAGGCCAAAGTCGCCGCCGACGAAGCTAAAGCGGCGAACGCCTCCAACGCCGACGAACTCGCGAAGAAGGCTCAAGAAGCGAAAGACGCGGCCGACGTCGCGTTGCGCGTCGCCACGGAAACGTCGAAAAAGCTCGACGAACTTCGCGCCGCCGTCGACGAATTGAAGAAGGTCGAAGAAGCCAGGAAAGCCGAAGAGGCGAAACTGGCCGAAGAAGCCAGGCAAAAGGAAGAGGAAGAGGCGAAGAAAACCGCCGAAGCCAAAGAAAAAGAAGAAAAAGAGACGAAAATCGCCGAGAACAAGAAGCGACTTGAAAAAGAACGCGAGAAGCTCGTCGAACAAGGTCTGCGCCAGCTCGTCACGCACGAGGTCGGGCATACGCTTGGTCTGCGCCACTCGTTCCAGCAAAGCGCGTTGCACACGCTTGACGAAATCAACGACGCGTCTAAATGGACCGAACACGGTTTCGTCGGCTCCATTATGGAATACTCGCCGATCAATATCATGCCGAAAGGTCGTCCGCAAGGCGATTATTATTCTTATCGCCTGGGCGAATACGACGAATGGGTGATTGAATACGGCTATAAAGTCTTCAACGGTAAGTCGACCGACTCCGAACTTGAAGAGCTCAAGAAGATTGCCGCGCTTCAGTCGAAGCCCGAATATAATTACGCCACCGACGAAGATTGCTACGGCTCGACGATCAACCCGTACGTCAATATTTGGGATCTGGGTTCCAGTCCGTTGGAATACGCGAAAGTTCGCGTCGCCGTCGTCGATCAGCTTATGCCGAACTTGAACGACGAAATCGTCAAAGACGGCGAATCGTATCAACGTCTGCAGACGCGGTTCAATATGCTTAACTCCTGGAAGGCCGGAGCGATGACCTTTGCCGCGAACTATATCGGCGGTATTCAGGTTCATCGCGATTTCAAAGGCGACGAAGGCGAACGCAAGCCGTTTGAAGTCGTGCCCGCGAAAGATCAGCGCGACGCGATGGCGTTTTTAAAGGAAAACGTGTTTAGCAAAGACAGCTATAAGGTGCCGCCGCAATTGTTCAACTACCTCGCGCCGAACCGATGGTACCATTGGGGCTCGTCGATTCGCAACCGTTACGATTCCGACGTTCACGCGACGATTCTCGGCTGGCAGTCGTCCGTGTTGTCGCAACTACTGAGCAGTTTGACGCTCAGCCACCTTGCGGACGCGGAAATCCGCGTCCCGGAAGGAGAGGACGTCTTCACGAGCGCCGAGATGCTGGACACGCTCTCCGACGCTATCTTCCAGGAAGTTTTCGACGCCGCCAAAGCCATCGACGAGAATAAAGACGCGAAAACGTCGATCGTCATCAGCACGCAGCGTCGCAACCTGCAGCGCGACTATCTTGGCAGACTTTGCTCGTTCGCGAACAATTCGTCCTCGTCCGCGGGCGTCGCCGACGTCGCCGCGCTCTCGCGAATGCAGTTGCGCAAGTTGCAGCAGGCGATTCAAAAGGTTCTCGCGACGGAAGCCGATTACGCGAACGCGAACAACCGCGGTCAAGACCGTTTTGCCCGCGCTCACCTGGAATCCCTGAGCGAGCAGATCGCCAAGACGCTCGACGCGGTTCAGATTGCCGGAGAATCGTATTCCAACGGAGTATTTTATTATTTTTGACCGCCGCGTTTGACTTTGGTTAAATCGCGCGCCCGCGTCGCGGGCGTATCGGCGGCGTCGGCGCGATTGTCGACGCGATAGAGGACGTTCGTTAATCGAACGTCCTCTTCGCGCGTCGAACCGGATCAACTCAAGCGTTGAACGAACTCTCGCGAACGAGTTGGTTTTGGCGCTCGTAGCCGACGCTTTTCTTCTGGAAAACAATTTTACTTCAACGTAAAGCGTTGATTTTTTTTTCAAGCGCGCGAAAATGGGGGCGGCGGCGCGCTTGTTCGTCGTTTGTCGCCTCGCGCGACTCTTGTCGATCTGGGAACGACCCGCGAACGACAAGCGTCCCGCGTTTGACGCATTGTCGGAATAAATATCAATTTGCGGCGCTTGTCGGAACGATCGCATTGTCCAAAAGCGGAGATAGCCATGTTTTTTATTAGCAACGCGTTTGAAGTCGTCAATAATTCCCGTCGTCGTTTGTTTGACGCCAAAACGATTGAGCAAAAACGCGAACGCGCGAAGTTGAGCGGTAAAAAACGCGTCGCGCCCGGGTCGTTCGCGTTGCGTCTGGAAAGCCTTGAAGAGCGGGCTCTGTTGAGCGTCGTTCCTCCTTTTGCCGACGACTTTGTCGATCAAGGCGCCTCCCCGGCGGCGGATTCGCCGGCCGCCTCGCTCCCGATTTCCATTCCCGATCTTTCCGAATCCGTAAGCGAGAGCGCGACTTTGGTCGTTTCCACGTTCGACGACGTTCTCGACTCCGCCGACGGCGTTCTCTCCCTGCGCGAGGCGATCGCGCTTGCGCGCGACGGCGATACGATCACGTTCTCCGCGCCCGGCGTCGTTAACCTGTCCGTAAGGCAGCTGGAAATTACCAAAGCGATTACGATCGACGCCATGTCCGTTTGGGATTCGGAGAACGACGCGCCCGGCGTTGTCGTCGACGCCGGTTCAAAGTTTCGCGCGCTTGTTGTTTCGGGTCAAGACGTCTCGTTAAGCGGTTTGAGCTTCGCCAACGGTTACGGTTGCGTCGTCGAAGCTGAAGCCGGGAGTTCCGTTTCCTTTTCGAATTGCGAGATCTCCGGCGGTCGCGGCTCTTATAACGGCGGCGGGATCTACGCGCGCGAAGCCGCGATAACGATTGAAAACAGCGCGATATCCGGCAATACGGCTCTAAATTGCGGCGGCGGAATTTACGCGGAGAGAGGATCGATAACGATCGCGAACAGCGTGATTTCCGGTAATAAGGCCGCTTCCGTTCAAAGCGACGGCGGCGGGTTTTTCGCGCTCGAAAGCGCGACGACAATCTCGAATAGCGCGATTTCCGGCAACTCCGCTCATAGCGGCGGCGGTTTTTGCGCGTCCGGGGGCTCGACGACAATCGCGAATAGTTCGATTTCCGGCAACAGGGCTGATTATAACGGCGGCGGAGTCTGCGTCTATGACGGCGCGTTGACCGTCTCGGGCGGGTCGATCTCCTGCAATACGGCCAACCGGGGCGGCGGCGTTTACATTATCGATCACGGAAGCGGAGACTCCATATGCGACGACGATGACGGCTCTTTGGCGGTCGCGAACGGCTCCTCCGTTTTTGACGGCGCGCTCGGCGGGGTTCCGCGTCGGGCGTTAACGGTTGAGAATTCGGTAATTGTCGGCAACGTCGCTTCATCCGGCGGCGGCGTTTACGCGTACGACGGCGCGATAAAGGTCGCGAACGTCACCGTTTCCGGCAACGTCGCTTCCGACGAGGGAGGCGGGTTTTGTTTATTCGGAAACCAGTCGTCCGAATTCTATAACGCGATCGTTTCTTTGAATCTTGGCGGCAATCTTTCGTCTTCTCCCGCCCCCTTGATTATGAATAGTCTGATTGGGGCGGATCCGGGTTTTATAGTTCCGCCGGTTTTCTCCGAAGAAGGGCTTGCCAATCTTGACGATCTGGATTTGAGGCTGACCCGCAAAAGTCTCGCGATAGACTGCGGTTGCAACGACTATTGCGATTGGCAATACGATCTGGACAATCAAACTCGGATTGTCGGTTCCCTGTCTTCAACGGGCATTGTCGATATTGGCGCCTACGAGTATCAGGAAACGATAGTCGGTTCCGCGGAAACATATTCGGGAATCGTAACGACGATCGAGGACTCGTGCGACGCGACCGACGGTAAAATATCGTTGCGCGAAGCTCTTCTGTACGCGAACGTAGGGGACGCGATTTCATTCGCGCCCGACCTTAATGGCGCGACAATAGAACTGAGCGGGAGCGAGCTCTGCGCGACGAAAGAAGTCAGGCTCGACGCGAGCGCTCTTTCCGACGGGATAACGATTGACGCGGGCGGAAAAAGCGGCGTTTTCTCAGTTTACGACGACTGTTCTTTTAACGGAATCGCTATTGTCAACGGCGCGGCCCTCCGCGGCGGCGGGATTTATGTTAACGGCGCGGACGCGACCGTCTCAAACTGCCTGGTTTCCGGCAACGCGGCCGTCGGCGACGGCGGCGGGATTTACGCGTCCGGCGGCGCGATAACGATTCTGAACAGCGCGATCTCCGACAACGCGGCCAGTGGAAACGGCGGCGGGATTTACGCGTCCGGCGGCGCGATAACGATCGCGGACTGTTCCGTTTTCGACAACGTCGCTTCCTCCGAATTTGACCATAATAATCAATACGGCGGCGGGATTTACGCCTCCGGTCGCGAGACGACGATCGCAAATTGCTCGATTTCCGGCAATACGGTCAACGGCGACGGCGGCGGCGTCTACGCGGACGGCGGCGCGGCGACGATTGCCGCTTGCGTCGTTTCCGGCAACGCGGCGTCGCAAGCCGGCGGCGGAATTTACGCGGTCGACGGTTCCGTAACGATCGCGGAAATCGCCGTTTCCGGCAATAAGGCTTGTTTTGGCGGCGGCATATACGCGACGGCGTCGACGTCGACGGTTGAAAGTTGCTCGATTTCCGGCAATAAATCTACCGGAGTCGGCGCCGGAGTTTACGCGCGCGAAGGCGAGATAACTTTCGTAAACAACTTGATATCCGGCAATACGACCGAAGCTAACGGCGGCGCGGTTTTCGCGGCCGAGGTTGCGGCGGCGTTTACGAACTGCACGATCGTCGGCAACGCGGCTTATCTTCACGGCGGCGGAGTGTGCGTAAGTTATCGCGGTCGGACAACTTTTTACAATACGATTTTAACGTCGAATTTCAACGGCGACTTGTTTGAAAACGGTAATGGCAGCTCCGTCGCGGGACACGGCGTTCTTATTACAGACGCCTCGACAATAACCGGCGATCAAGACGATATTTATGAATACAATCCGGAACTTCCGTTGTTTGTCGGGGCCGAAAAGGGCGATTATCGACTGACCGAGAACTCGCAGGCGATCGATCTTGGTAGCGACGAATACGCGCGCGCCGCCGGAATGAACGAGGACTCGAAGGATTTGGCGGGGAAACGACGAATTGTCGGCGGCTCTATCGATCTTGGCGCGTACGAATACGACGCGTTTAATCCCGCGGCGCCCGTCAATCTTACGATCGGCGATTTTGAACCGACGACGCGTTCCGTTTCCGTCTCGTGGACGCTCGAATCCTCCGACGCGACGGGTTTCCTCGTTCAGTATTCCGTCGACGGCTCAAACTGGATCGACGTCGCGACAAGCGCGGAGGCGACTTCCGTTTCTCTCGTCGGTCTTGACCTCGGAACGTCGTATACGGTTCGCGTCGCGGCGACGAACGCCGTCGGCGTTTCCGAATTCGTTTCCGTCGAATTTACGACTCCCGATGTTCCCGCGGCGCCCGTCAATCTTACGATCGGCGATTTTGAACCGACGACGCGCTCCGTTTCCGTCTCGTGGACGCTCGAATCCTCCGACGCGACGGGTTTTCTCGTTCAGTACTCCGTCGACGGCTCAAACTGGATCGACGTTGAGACAAGCGCGGAGGCGACTTCCGTTTCTCTCGTCGGTCTTGACCTCGGAACGTCGTATACGGTCCGCGCGGCCGCCGCAAACGGAGTTGGCGTCTCGGAATTCGTCGTCGGAACATTTACGACGCCGGACGCCGTCGCTAGTCCCGCGGCGCCCGCCGCGTTGCGCTTGACCGTCGTTAATGAACAGACCGGTTCGTTCGTCGCGAGCTGGATCGACGCCGCCGACAACGAAAGCGGGTATTTAATCGAGGCGTCGATCGACGGAGGCTCGACGTGGACGTCGATCGCTCGGACGGACGCGGACGCTACCGGAGCTACGATATCCGGTCTTGGACTCGACCGTTCGTTCGCGCTTCGCGTTTCGGCGTTTAACGACGCTGGTTCGTCCGATTACGTCCGCGCGCAGGTCTGGCGTTTGGGAGACTTTGACTCTTATCAGGCGTTTGCGCTAACTTCGCCCGACGAGGAGACGGTGGTTCTTAACGGAGTCAACCAGGACGGCTTCCATACGGAACTCGAGACGCGCGCCCTTGACGAGGATTTCTACGTCTGCGTTCTTGGCGGAGAACTTGCGCCCAAAGATGTTACAATCGCGTCGGACGCGTTGTCGCGGCTTGTCAGGATTGATTTTGTCGGCTCGGCTCGCGGCGACGCGATAACCGTCGACGGGACGGACGAAGGCGACTCGTTTATTCTCGACTCGATAATCGTCGAGACTTACGAGCAAATCTTTACGGAGAATCCTTACGAGAAGATTTTGGCGCGTTACGCGAGCCAATACGGAGAAGACTCCCCGACTTATCAGCGTCTAAAATCGCAATACGACGCGGCTTACGCGAAACTCGCGGAGGTCGTCAAGACGACGAAGACAACTTGGGGTTCGATCTCGCTCGAGGGCGGGGCGAACGTCCGGTTCGTCGGCATTCGGACGGCGACGGCTAACGGAGGCGCGGGAGACGATCACTTCATGATTCGATCGACGCGCGCCAGCTACGTCGTTTCGGGCGGCGACGGGTTCGATATGTTAAACTTCCTGGAAGCGTCGCATGGAATCAACGTCGATCTTGGCGCGACGAACGAACCGCAGGCGGCGATTATTGGAGACGGCGGACGACTGACGTTGACGGACGAATTTGAGATGATCTACGGTTCGACGTTCGCGGATCGGATTGTCGGGAGTCCGAACGGCTCGACGATCATAGGTCATGGGGGCGCGGATTCGATCACGCTCGCGGGCGGCGTCAACAGCGTCGCTTTGAACGGTTCCGGTCAGTCGGTGGTCGCTCGCGGATCCGGAACCTACGCAATCGCGCTTAGCGACGCGGATTATTCGACGGTCAACGCGTCGGGCGCGGACGAAAATTCTTCCGTGACGCTTGACGTCATGGATTCCGACCGATTTACGTTCTTTGGGGGCGCGTCGGCGCTCGAAGCGCGCGTCTCGGGAGCTTACGCGACGATTAACGCCGTCGACGCGCGTCAAGCGACGATCGAGATTTTCGGCGATCACGCGAGCGCGACAACGGGTCGCGGCGACGATTACGCGCGGATTACCGGCGACTACGCCGTCGCAAACGTCGGCGCGGGCGACGATTGCGTCGAGATTGTCGGCGCGAACGCGGGCGTTTTGCTTGGAATCGGCGACGACTCCGCGTATTTGAGCGACGGAACGGGCGGACTCGCGGGCGGTTCTCTCGTATGCGCGGACGAAGGAAACGACTTTGTCTTTTCGACGAACGCGAGCGGCTCCAATACGATCGCGGCGGGAACCGGAAACGACGTCGTCTTCGGAACGTCCGGGAACGACGTGATTTACGGCGTCGCCGGAATTAACGCGCTCTTCGGCTTTGGCGGCGCCGACCGTATTTTCGGCGGTTCTGGACGCGACTTGATTTTCGCGTCGCAACCCGCCAAATTGGAAGACGTCGATAAAGCAAGCCGCGAGGAACTCGATCGACTCTACGCGAGTCTTTACGAAAGTTGGGTCGTCGAGAACGATTTGGAAGCGACGCTCGATCTTATCGGAACGCAATGCGAATCCGACGGGGAGACGGACAACCTCTTCTCGCAGAGCGTCGATCAGGTCTTTGCGAGCGAGCTTGACGGCGATATTGTCAACGGCAAAATCTGGAATTCGCAGAATCTCGATTGATCGTCCGGGTCGTCTTGCGCGCTTTCCGCGTTCGGACGAACGAGCCGACCGGCGGACGCGGTTTCGGGAAAATTCCCTGCGGTCGGCGGTTCGTTTGCGTCGAGACGTCGCGCGGTTTGCTTGCGACCTCGACGCGTTCAACGTTAATCACAGCGGTCGCTTGAGTCCTTCCCATTTGACGGTCCAACCTTCGGGGAAGCCGGGGGCGGAATCGCCGGATTTAGGCATGGCGGCGTTAGTGTTGTCGTCGGTTGCGTTTTCGTCGAATCCGGCGCACATTCCCGCGATCGCGTAGAGCAAGCCTCCGTTGCCGGGAAGATAGGGACCTTTGCCGCCGCGCGTAGACGGTCCGCCGAGATTGACGCCGGACTCGTCGTAGACGTTGCAGGCGGCGTCGTTGAAGAGTATGTCGACGGCTAGATCAGGACGTCCGAGTCTTGCGGCTGACATGGCGACCCAAGGGAAATCCCATCCCCAGCAACGATCCCATTTCCATTCTGAAACGACGCGTTCGAGAGTTCTCTTGGCGACGACGGGATCGACGGCGTCTATCGGGGGAACCATGCCGTAGACGCCGATCAAATCGGGATGTTCCCAATTTCTGTCTTTAAACGACGTTCTCCATTCGGGCGAATGAACGAAGACTCCGTCCTCAACCGGCAACGGTTCCATATTGACTCGAACTTCGTCCCAAAGCGCGACGCGTTCTTTTCCGAGTCGTTCTCTCCAGCTGTTCGCGGCGTCGAGACCCCAACGCCAATAGGCGAGGTCAAAAACTTCGTCGCGCGTGATTCCCTGTTCGCTTGGAGGCATAGCGGGCGCGAGATGATAAACGCCGTTTTCGTCTTTGGTCGCGTAATCCGCCATATGCGCGGCGGTCTGCTCGACGATATCCGCCCATTTTTCAAGCGTTTCCCGCGTCGGCTTGCGCCTGTAATCCATTTCGGCAAAAAAAATCGGATGCGGTTGTTTCCAGAGCAGAACAAGATTTCCGACCCACGGCGCGGTTCGACCGTCCGGCGCTATTTCCTTCTGCCATTTATATCCTTTATAACCGAGTTGTTCGGCAAGTTGTTTCGCTCCGTCCTGAACTTTTGGATAGATCGAAATTGCCTCGTCGGCAAGGTCCGCGCGATCCCACGCCCACCAGTGAATCAGGTGCCACCAGACCATTTCCATATGGAAACGACCGCTCCACGGACAAATCGTAATAAGCCCCGATTCTCCGCAAGGCCATTCCCCTGCGGAATTGGCGCGCAGCTGGTATTGCGACAAAACGATACGGCGTTCAAGTTCCGTCCAGCGCGGATCGGAACTTCCGGATAGATCGACCGCCGCGCCTGACTTCCAGAATTTCTCCCAGCGTTCGCGGGAAATATTGAACGCTTCGTCAAACGAAACGGGTTTATTCTTGAAAACGGAATCGTCGCTCGGGTATTTTGCATAGTCGCCCCCGTCGAACGTAATCGAGATTTCGAGTTTGCCGGAATCGTTTCCCGTTACTCTGATTGTCGACGAAGCGCCGACTTGTTCGACGGTTCCGCCGACGGCGTCGACGCGGGTCGCGTAGGTATAATTGCCGACGACGCCTTGAGCATATTCGTTTTGCAAGAGTCTTTTAACAACAATCGCTTTACCGTCGTCGAGTTTCGTTACCTCAAAAGGAGCCGTTTTTTCGTTGGAAAACGTTCCAACCCAGGGGCCCGGCGTCAGGTCGGGAAAGGGGAAGTCGATTTGGACGATTAGTTCGCCCGATCGAACAAGATCGGAATCGATTTGAACGGCGACGGTCGCGTCAAGTTGAACGTCGTCGGTAACGCACGTCGTCACATATGTTTCTTTCTCGTCGAGTACAAAATTCGCCGTATGAACGCCCGACCATAAGTCGAGAACTCGCCCCGTTTTGATTTCTTTAACGTCGAGCGACGTTCCGTCTTTGCGAACGAACCGAACGCGCGCCAAATTCATCTGGTGGGGCGAGTTGCGCACCCAACTGTAAAGAGGAGCCTTGTCTTGAGGCCAGGGATCGCCGCCCGTCAGTCTGCCATGAGAGTACGTTCCGGTAGGAGGAACGTCCGCCCAGGAAAAAACCTCGGGCAGAGGATCGGAATACCAGCCCCAATGCGAAAGCGTGTTGCCCGCGAAGGTTTGCAAGCCGGTGCCGTCGACGTTGAAACAGAAGTTCCCGTTTCCGACGGGGAGCGTCGATTCCATTTGCTCGCTGACGATATTATGACGCGATACGATCGCATGTCGATCGAGAGGTTCCTTCAATTCGGCTCCCGTCGTCGCTTCGACGAACGCGGCGAGCGAGACGATAACGCTCAAAGCGCGCAGATAAAACGATTTTGACATATCTCTTCTTTTTTGTTCGTGTAATTGTCTTTGGATAAAAGCGTTATTAATTGGGGGAAATCCATGTCGGAGCGTCGTTTTCGCGCGTAAGATTGCGAAAATCTTTAAGGCGGAAGAAAGTGAAATAATTTGCGTCGTGGCAGTTATGAGCGCCGTCCCAGGCTAGTCGGCAGACGCAGACCATATCGTCGCCTTCAATTCGCCAGTCCACGTATTGAAAGCCGATCGTCAGATCGGCGCGCCGATAGACGATGTTTCGAATTTCCCACGATTTCAAATCGTTGGAGCAAACGAGAGCGAGCGTGTTTCGCGTTCGTTCTTTGTCGGGAGCGTCGACGTCGTCCGGATGAATCCAGTTGACGAGCGACCAGTATTTTTTCGTCTTTTCGTCGAATTTTATGACGAATTTTTTGCATCCGCCGGGCATTTCGACAAACCCCGTCGCGGGATCCCACGTCGCGGTCTTGCCGTCGTCGGAGAGCTGTATTTGCGCTCCTTTGCCGTCGCGCGCGGCGTCGTCGACGCGCATTTGAATAATCATTTTTCCTTCCGGCGCGCAAAGGACGTTTCCCTCTGCCCAGCCGTGGGAGTCTTTTTGAACGATCCACGGAACGTAATTGCTGAACGTCCAATTGGACGCGTCGAGCAAATCGCTGTCGACGGGCGCGCTCGCGCACATCGGATTGTATTGCGTCATGTAAAATCTGGGCTTGGAGTCGAAATTGAAATCGCCCATTTTTTCGACTTCTTTCCAGACTCGTCCGTTATGCACAAGAACAGGCGCAGGGTCGCAAAAGACGCTCATTTCTTTTGTTCCGCCAATGAGTCGCCCTGATTTGGAATCGACGGGAGTCGTCCAGGTATGGCCGCCGTCGGTCGACTTGCTGATTGTGACGGCGCACATCGTATCCTTAGTCGCGTCGCGGAATCCTTCGCCGGGCGTCCAGCCAATCGCGTAAAGCGCGTCGTTGAGAAGGAATAAGTAGGACGCGCGCTGGTTGGGGATTTTGGCGATCAATTTCCAGGTTTGTCCTTTGTCTTTTGACTCGAAGACGCGAGTTCGCAAATCAAGATTCTCAACGGAACCGAAGAAGTCGTGAGACGCGACGTAAGTTCCGTCCGGAAGAATTTCGATACTCGGGGAACCAATATAGAGGTTGGCGAAATCCCAGCTTTTGTCGATCACGACGCCGGGGGGCAATTCCGGAGCGGGAACTTCCTCGGAACGGGCCTCGCGTATATTGACCAGGAAAATACAACTTAACGCCATCGTCAGCGCTATCGCTCGATATTTTTTCATTGTTTTGTTCCTTCTTCAAAGTTGCTTTGACGTAGCGAGCGCAATACAACGCCCCTGATCGCCGACCGCGCAATAGTAGTGGTAAACGACGCCGTTGTGTTTGACGACCCACGGCTTGTGCGCGAACGTCGCGTCAAACGGTTCGGACGGTTCGACCAAATGCTGGCCTTCCCACTTGCGCCAGTGGACAAGGTCGCGCGAGACGGCGAACGTGTCGAACGCCTTTGGTTTCCAAAAAGCGCCGAAGTAGATCATGACCCAAAGGTTGCCGATTCTGACGATTTGCGGATCGCCCGAAATACCGGAACCGTTGTCGATCACGGGGCCGTTCCCATATCGACGCCATTTTTTGAGATCGTCGGAGACCGCGATTCCGATACGTTCGGTGGAACGACCGTCGACGACTTGTTTGCCGTTGTAATAGCAGACAAACTGATAGTTTAGGCGTTTCTCTTTATCCCAAATGACGGTCGTTTTATACATCGTCGTTTTCTCAAAATCTCTGGCGTCCGGATCGCCTGGTTGCATGATCGGCTCGTCGAAACGCGTCCACTCCTTCGCCGAGGTCGGGTCGTCAGCATACGCGAGACCGATTTTCAACGGGTCGGGCTCGTACCCTTTGCCGGCTCCGCCAAGATAGGTAAACCAGTATTTTCCCTCGTATTTCTGAATTGCGCAGGTTCCTCCCCAGTCGTAGTCGACGAGCGCCGCGGACGGCGAACACTGCCAGGCGTCCCATCCGTTTTTCCGGAAGGGAACGACCGTTCCGAGCGGTTCCCAACGGAGAAGATCGTCGCTCCTGGCGATTTTGGCGACATAACCCGTGTTGTCGAGAAAGCGAAGATAAAGCATATACCAGATTCCGTCGACGCGAAAAACGTTCGGACTGTCGACGGGGTCGCCGTCTTCTTGCGGCAAAACAATTCCGTATTTGCAGGGCGTTTTGATTTCTTCGTAAACGGCGTTCATCTCGTCGTCCGACACGTCCGAAGGGATCGAGAGATCGACGTTTATGGGGCGAAGCTCTTCTTCCGCGAAAAGGGAAGGCAAAGTCGCTCCCGTCGCGACGCAAGCCGCCGAACCTGACATATATCTGAGAAAATCGCGTCTGTCCATAATCGTCCTCTTAAAGTCTACTGGGGAGGGCGCGCGTTTTTTCAACGAAACGCGCCGCGCGTCTTCCGACCATTATACGACGTCGGTTGTTTCATTTCAAGAAAGACGGCGTTTTTTTACGTTTTCCACTCGATATCTGCTGTGGAAAACGACGGATAGCGACGAAGCGTCTCGAGATTCTTCGGTTGATTGCGATAAAAGAACCGATATGTCAAACAAGGTAAAATGAAACGACGTTTTTTAGTCCCACCCCTTGAAGAGATTGAGAAAGGCGTTACAATTGCCCCGACAAAGGATTCTTGTTTGATTCGCGGCTTATTCGCTCGATCGAAGTCTTTTTCGCGAGACGCGAAACGCGGATTTAACGCGGCGTTCTTTGCTTAAACCTAATATATTCGGGGATTGCGTCGCGGATTGTCGCGCAGCCTTTAGAACTAACGAGTTAATACGAACTGACAGAGGACAAAAATGCGTCGTCTCTTGATTGCCGGCAACTGGAAAATGAACATGAAATTGGATTCGGCGAAAGCCTTGGCTCAAGGTCTTAAAGACGCTGCCGCCGACGTTTCTGAAGTTGATATTGCGGTTTGTCCGCCGAGCGTTTACGTTCAACCGATTTGCGAAATCCTGAAGGGGTCGAATATTGGCGTCGGCGCTCAAAACGCTTACTTTGAAAAGGCGGGCGCGTATACGGGCGAAATTGAAATGGCGATGCTGACCGACGTGGGTTGCCAGTATGTTATTCTTGGGCATAGCGAACGCCGTCACATTCTTGGCGAATCGAGCGAGTTTATCAATCTTAAGGTTCGCGCCGCGTTGGCCGCGGGACTCTGCCCAATCGTCTGCATTGGAGAATTACTCAAAGAACGCGAGGCTGGCGTTACCAGCGACGTCAATCGTCGACAGCTTGACGGCTCGTTTTCCGGCGTTTCCGCCGACGAAATGAAGAAGTGCGTTATCGCTTACGAGCCGGTTTGGGCGATCGGGACGGGTAAAGTCGCCACGCCCGAGCAAGCGCAAGAAGTCCACGCCGACGTTCGAGCCTGGCTGACCGATCGTTACGGAGCCGACGTCGCCGACGTCGTTCGCATTCAATACGGCGGAAGCGTTAAAGGCGGGAACGCGAAAGAGATCCTTAGCAAGCCCGACGTTGACGGAGCGCTTGTCGGCGGGGCGTCTTTGAAGGTCGACGCGTTTATGGAAATTATCAATAACGTTCGTTGAGACGTCGTCGCGACGTGTTGAATCTCCGACGTTCGTCGTTATTTTTTTCGGCGGCGTCGGTTGGACGTTTGAAGAATTTGAATTTTTACGGCGAGCAAAGAGAAACCGCGAGACTATCTTTGTTTGGGCGTTGGGATTTAGAAGATTATGTTTTACGCTTTTTTAAAAGGTCTGCTCTTCCTGTTCATGGTATTGCTGTCGCTGTTTCTCATTTTGATCATTTTGTTGCAGCGCGGCAAAGGCGGCGGTCTCGTCGGAGCCTTTGGAGGAGCTGGCGGAAGCAGCGCGTTTGGCGCGAAAACCAGCGACGTTTTCTTGAAAATTACCGTTTGGACGGCGATTATTTGGTTTGTGACGTGCATTGGCGGTCGTTATGTTCTCGATTTGAAGGCCAAGAGAATGCTTGACAAGGTTTCCGGCGGCGTCGCCACGACCGCCATTCTCGCGCCCTCCGCCGACGCGAGTTCCGCAGACGCGACTCCCTCAGACGACGCGAGTTCCGCAGATGCGAGTTCCGCCGACGCGAGTTCCGCCGACGCGAGTTCCTCAGTTGACGCGAGTTCAGCCGACGCGTCCCCTTCCGCCGACGCGGCGCCCGCCGACCCGGCAAACTGAACGCGCGGGCGGGTTCGGTCGTCTCTTTTTTCGGCTTGGCTGTCGTTCGACCGTCTGGTTTCGACGCGCTTGTCGATTGAGACGCTTGTTTCGCGTTTGTCAGACGCTTTTATAAAGGTCGCGGATGAGCGGCGACTCCGGAACTTAGTTCCGGTTTTGTTTTTTGGACGGCGTTGAAAGCCGATAGAACTGGGCAAGATTTATGTTGATTAGCATGACGGGATTCGGGTCTGCGTCGACTCGCGAAAACGGATACCTTATTTCGTCTGAAATTAAGGCGGTGAACAACCGTTTTTGGAAGGCGACTATAAAATTGCCCGAGGGGTTCGCGTCTCTGGAAACGAAAATCGACGCTCTGCTTCATCGTCAAATGACGCGCGGTTCCGTAAATTTCTCGCTGAAATTGGATCGCGATTCATCAGAAGCGGACGTTGAAGTAAACTACGACTTACTGAAACGTTATGTGAGAGCGGCGAAGGATTTCGAATCGGATTGCGTCCCCGGCGCGCTTCCGATGGGATCATTGGCGGATTTCCTTCGCCTTCCGGGCGTAATTCGCGACCAACTTTCCTATGAACGGGAGAGTTTGCCTGAGATTCTTTGGAGCGCCGTCGAGAAGAACGTTAAGATTGCGCTCGAAGAGCTTCAGGAAATGCGCGTCGCCGAAGGCGCTTCCGCGACGAAGTATCTTTCGGAGAATATCAGTATTCTCCGTTCTTCGATCGGCGAGATCAAGGCTCTTGCTCCTGCGGAAGTCGAGGCGTACCGACAACGGTTGACCGACCGCGTGTCCGGTATTTTGGCGGAAAACGGCGCCAAACTCGATCCGTCCGACATTGTCCGCGAAATTGCGATTTTCACGGATAAAGCGGATATTTCCGAAGAAATTTCTCGGTTTTATTCGCATCTTGACCAATTTGACGCGGCTATGGCGACCGAGAGCGCCTGCGGTAAGAAACTGGATTTTCTAACCCAGGAAATGTTTCGCGAGACAAACACGATCGGTTCTAAGGCGAATTCGCCCGAAGTCCTTCGACGCGTCGTCGAGATGAAGTCGACGATAGAACGCGTTCGCGAAATGGTCCAAAACGTCGAATGATCGGAATCCGACGGGAAAGTTCAGGCGGGTTTATGGCGGAATTGCATGAACGAATAAAGTCGAAAAAAGGTCGCGTCTTGATTTTTTCCGGACCTTCGGGCGTGGGAAAAGGCACGTTGCTCAAGCGACTTTTCGAGGAGACGACGTTCCCTCTGACGATGAGCGTGTCGGCGACGACGCGAGCGCCAAGGCCCGGCGAAATCGACGGAGTCCATTATTTTTTTTTGACGCGCGAAGAATTTTTGTCGCGACGAGAGCGCGGCGATTTTTTGGAGTCTTTTGAAGTTTACGAGGGCGGTTCGCTTTACGGAACCCTTCGCGAAACGGTTGACCGAGCCGTCGCTAAAGGCGAGTGGATCGTGTTGGAGATCGACGTTAAGGGCGCGAAAAGCGTCGTGGAGAAGATTCCCGACGCCGTGACGTTTTTCATCGTCCCTCCGACGATCGACGACTTGCGCGGAAGGCTCGAGTCGCGCGGTTCGGAAACCCCCGAAGAAATAACAAAGCGCCTCGCGCAGGCGCGGTTCGAGATAGAAGCGAGCGATTTTTATCGCTATCGCGTCGTCAACGACAATTTGGACGACGCGTTGGCGGAGATTGTCGGCATATT
>CAMZEO010000025.1 GCA_947305735.1 uncultured Planctomycetales bacterium
TCGGCTTCTGGCTCGCGTACTTCCACGAGGCGCCCAAGGTCGTCGCCCCCTCCGACGCGGCAAGAGAAAGAAACCCTTCCATATTGCCAAAGTCGCCGGACGAATACTCGCAACGGTCGACGGGAACCTTGTCGCTCCAATACTCGCGGAAAAACTCGTAGTTCTCCCGGAATCGACAAACGACCTCGATCGGAACTCCGGCAAGTTCTACGGTAAAACGGTACTTATCTCTTTTCACGAAAAGACTTCATCCTCACTCCCACGCCGATCGAATCGTCGCGCCGACAACCCCACCGGCTATTGTGACGGTACAGTTTAATTGACGAAAGAGCAACGTCCATACGCGAACTAAACAGAAATAATCAAAAAACGGTTTTTACAAACGTTAGAATCAATATAAACAACAAAATTTAACATTTAAACAAAGACGTTTCGGGGATTCAGCGATATTTCCCGCTTTAAACGCCGCCTTAGTCAAACGCGCTACGCTCCAGACAATCAAGTCCGCGACGTTCGACGGTTTCCGACGAACGTCGGAAATGCGGAATCAAACCAATTCGAATTAAAAACATTTCCTAGAGTTCGTCGCCGCCGCGTTATATTGACGTCCGTCTGGAGCGCTTTCCGGCTCTCGGCTTTTCCGCGCCTTTCGACGCCGCGTCCGCGCTAGATCGACATGCGTCTGATAAGTTTTTCCATATCCTCGGCTTTTCCGCGTCTTCCGACGACGGCTTCTTCGAGGCTGGTATAGGTAAACTCTCCGTTAATCATGCCGACCATGACTCCGGTTCTCCCTTCTTTGATGGCGTCGACGGCGCGGACGCCGAGTCTCGTCGCGAGAATGCGGTCGGCGGGAACGGGCGATCCGCCGCGCTGAACATGCCCGAGAACGACGTTGCGCATTTCAAAGGGACAACCCGCCTCTTTGAGCGCTTTCATAATGGCGGCGGAATCGCCGAACTCGTCCCCTTCGGCCACGACCATAATGATCGACCGCTTGCCAAGCTTTTTGCAATAGGTCAACTGGTCGACAATCTCTTGAATCGAGGTGACGGTCTCGGGAATCGCCACGACCTCGCAACCTCCGGCGACCGCGATGTACGTCGCGAGATCGCCGCAATGCCGCCCCATGACTTCGACGAGGAACATCATGTCGTGACTGCCCGCCGTGTCGCGCAGTTTGTCGATCGCTTCCACGCCCGTCTGAACCGCCGTCGGAAAGCCGATCGTGAAATCTGAGCCGTTAATGTCGTTGTCGATCGTGCCCGGTATGCCGATAATCTGACCGTCCCAGTATTTTCCGAGGTCGCGAGCGCCCGAGAGGGTGCCGTTTCCGCCGATCGTAACAAGCGCGTCGAAACGAAGTTCCCTGAGAATATTCGCCGCCTCCCGGAGTCCTTCCGGTTCGCGCATTCGCGCGCAACGACTGCTGTTGATGAAGGAGCCGCCGCGGTTCATGAGACCGGACACTTCGCGGCTTTCGATCTTCCGATCGGTTCCGCCCCAGAAATCGCGGTCAAAAAGCCCCTGATAACCATGTCTAATACCGACGACGGAATATCCTTCAAACTTTTCCGCCGCGCGCACGATCGCGCGAATGCAAGGATTCATACCGGGCGAGTCCCCGCCGCTGCACAAAACGCCAATTTTCATTATCCGCTCCTAAAACACACAACGCCGCGAAACGATCGCGCAATTCGGACGACCAGCTCGCCCGCCTGAATTTGATTCTAGCCGTTCCGGCTTAAAAATCAAGCGAGTCGTCCGCGCGCGGACGCAAGAAAAAAAGCCCGAACCGCGACGAAGCGCGAAATCGGACGTTCAAAAAATTCGTTATTTCCGAATCTCTCACAAATCTTTTCCGGAAAGAGCCTTGACAAACTGCTCGTTGGAAACGCGCGCGGGAAAATACGCGACGTATTCGGCGATCGCGACGTTCAAATCGACGACGATCCCAATGTAAGACATAATCAATTCGCGGTTCTTTTCAAGAGTCGCGACCGACGTTTGAGCGTCGGCGCTCGAATCCAATTTCAGCATATCCTGCGGCGCGTTCAACTTTCCGCTTAAATCCTGCGCGACTTTCAGCCGCTCGGGAATAAGACCTACGGTTCTGCGCATATTCGCGTTGAACGAACGCGGATTGCCCAAATCGAATTTCTTGCCGCAAAACGGCGCGGTCGTCGGAACGGGATACCCGTAACCCGGCGAAACGTTCGTCAAACGCAACAATTTGATCTGCAATTCCCGGACCTTCGTCTGACCGGCGGTCTGACGCGCTTGAGCGCCGAGAGCCTGGGCGGCGATTAATTTGTCGTTTGGATTGGAATTCAACGCGGCGGCGTACTGCGCCAGCGTCAAATTTTCGACGCGCAACGCCGCGACGGCGCCCTGAAGAAGCCAGTACGTCTTCGCGATTTCAAACCGCGCGGCCGGAACGCCGGGCGCGTTCGACAGCGCGTTGACGAGGGACAAACCGCGCTCGGAAACTCCGGTTCGCTCGTCCGTTTTCGGCTGGACGGGCGCGAAATAAATCTCGACGATTTGCTGAACGCGTCGATAAATTTTCTCTCGTTCCGCGTTTTCCGCTTCTTCGTTGGCGGCGTTTTTCCGAGCCGTTTCGTAAGACGGCGCCGAACCGACGGAAGTTTGCTGACCTCTTACGACGCGTTCGACGCTCGAATCGGAATCGTCGCCTTCCTCGTCGACCGGCTCGCTCGCGACTTCCGCGAAGAACGACTCAAGCTCGGCGTCCAGAAGTCGCCAATAAGCCCCGTCGCCGACGGGTCGGACGGTCGTCGCGGACTCGGATCGTCGTCTCGGATAGTCGGGTTGCTCGTAACCGGTAATGACCGTCGGAAACGCGTCGCTCTGTTCCTGAAGCGCCGTCGCTTCAGCCTTTTTCGCCGCATCTTCTTCCGCCGCTTTGCGCGCCGCTTCCTCGGCGGCTTTCTTCGTCGCTTCTTCCTCCGCCGCTTTGCGCGCCGCTTCCTCGACGGCTTTCTTCGCCGCTTCTTCCTCCGCCGCTTTGCGCGCCGCTTCCTCGGCGGCTTTCTTCGCCGCTTCTTCCTCCGCCGCTTTGCGCGCCGCCTCTTCGGCGGCTTTCTTCGCCGCTTCTTCCTCCGCCGCCTTGCGCGCCGCTTCCTCGGCGGCCTGGCGAACCGTCTCTTCCTCCGCGGCTCTTTCGGCTTCCCTCAAAGCGGCGTCCTGATCCGCGGGAACTGGCTTCTCAACGAGATAACTCGCCTCGATCAACGACGCCGGAAGCGCGGACGCCGACGCGTCCGCCAAAAGCGTTTCGTCGACGTCGGAGTCGCCAAGCTCGCTAAGAACGCCGACCGAAGCCGTTTCCGAAATCGTCGCCGATTCAACCTGGACGAGCGTCCGTTCGACGAGCGGCGCCGTTTCCAGCAAACCTGGCAAAACCAGCCCAGCGTAAGGCTCGACGCCCGCGCGAACGGCGCGATAATTCGCGGTTGCGAACGAAGTCCGCGCGGTCTCAAGACCGTCGAGCCCTGGTAAAACGAGACCTCCGTAGCCGTAGCGATCGTTATAACGCGGAGCGCTTTGAGCGGGTCGGGGCGTTTGGGAGTCCGAAGAAGACGTTTGCGCCGCGGGACGCTGATTGAGCGTCGCGAGAAGACGATCGCCCCGCAACGAGCCGGGCACGGTTTCGCAGGAATACGCGGCGATCGCGCGGTTGTACTTCACCGCGGCGGCGATCGCCTCCTTCTGAGCGGCGAAATACCGGTCGACCGCGGCAAACAGCGACGCGACGCCCGACGATTCCGACTTAAACTCCGCCTCAAGAAGCGACCGTTCGGCCGACGCCTGACTCGCGCGCGACTGGAGCGTTTCGTACAGCAACGGCGTCATCGCGTTGAGACGCGCCGCTTCGGCGGACGCGCGGCGCTGTCGCGCGATTTCTTCGTAACGCGTCTGATAGAATTCGGTCGCGGGCGCGACGGACGGTATATAGAGCACGACGACGTCGGTTCCGAAGAATCGGGTCGTTTTATTGGGCGCGTCGAGAGAGCGGTTCATGGCGGCGCGGCGACCGGCGGGAGTCGAAAACGCCGCGTCGAAATCGTACTGAGCCTGAACAAACGTCAGACGCGCGGAATCGTAAGCCTGCTTCGCGTTGTCGCGCGCGGAAACGGCGAGCGCTTTGACGTCGGCGGGCAAATTGCCGGAATACGACTTGATAACTTTGTTGACGCACGCGTTCACGTCGGCCTGATTGCGCGCGCATAAGACGACGAGCGCGTATTTGCCCGAAAGATCCCAGTACGCGTCGAGACGGCGAAAACGCTCGGCGGGCGAACTCGTCCCGTAAAGAAGCCGATCGAGAGCGAGGGGCTCGCCGTCGACGTCGGGCAACGTCCGCGTAATCTGGAAGAAAGGCGCGAGCTGGGCGGACGCGACGTCCGCGCTTTGCTTTCGCGACGCCGAGACGCCGGTCGAAGCCGCAGCCGAAGCGCCCGTTTGGGACGCGGGACCGGCGGACGCCTGAGACGGAGTCGCGCGACGACCGGGAACGGCCGGAGGCGCGCCGGGCGCGTTGGGAGGAGCGGCGCCGGGCGAGGGCGGAGCGCCGCGAGAACCGGCGTCGTCGGAACCGATATCCAACGCGGGAACGGAGTCGTCTTGCGCGAACGAACAAACAACGGTTCCCAGCGCCGTTCCGACGACCAGGACGACAAGACCCGCCGATCGCAAGACCGATCGTCGAAACGCGCGAAGCGTCGCGCGCGAAAGGACTTTTGCGGCGATTTTCATAACAAACTCCCAAGATGACGAAACCGGCGCGCCGACTCGATAAAACGCGCGGAACGAAAAAAGCGACCGCCGGGCGCCGACGGGACGCTCAGCGCGACGCGCGCCGACGTCCGAGCGCTTAAAAGCCGACGCTTCAATCCGATATTATACTCGAGCTTTTATCAAAAAGGAATAGTTTTTTGCGGTCTTGAAATTATTTGCTCTTTTTTTTTTTCGCGGAAAAGGTTAGTAATAAGAATAATCGTTTTATGCGATACAACTAATCAGAAAGGAAAGTCGGCGGATTGTTTTCCGTCGCGCTCGTCGTCCGCGCGGACGACGAGCGCGACGGTAATTAACGACGCGTCGGGACAATCAATAGGACAATCAATGGATCCGTCTGTTTATTATAGCGATTACGGCGACGAACTTGACGAAGCGGTGGAACAGGGACGCAGACGACGTTTTGTCAAACGTTTCGTCTTGTTCGTCGTCATTCTGGCGCTCGTGGGGAGCGGCTTTTTCTTCACGGTTCATCGTTATCTTTCTCCGATCGATCCGGAAAACGCGTCGGTCGACAAAAAAATCGGCTGGCTCGCGTTGCGCGATTTGAGCAAAGAGCCGCCGGAAACTCGCAAAAAGCTCTACGACCTGTATCTCGGAAGCGTTTCGGTTCCAGATCCCGAAAACGCCGAGGCGACGATCTACGAATTACCCGAGCCCGCTAAAAAACTTTCCGGCGTCTTTCTCGCGGGACGCGACGCGGAAGTCGCGGCATGGCGAGCGCGGGAAACGCGTCTGAATTACCTTCGAATCGACTACGTCGTCAAACGTTCGGACGAACGCGCCGGCAGTTGCGTCGAGTCGCGCGACGTCGAACCGGGACCGGCGCTGATCGAACGGTGGGAGACGCGTCGCAAAGAGCTCGCCGAGGGAAGACCGCGCAAAAAGACGCCGACGCTCGAACGGAATATCCAGCTTCTGATGCTGGAATGGTTCAACGCGAAGTCGCGCGCTTACGACGCCGCGCCCGACGACAAGAAACGAGCCAAACTTGAAGCGATCGTCGCCGATCTCGAGAATTTCCAAACGTTTTACAACAAAGTCCGCGTCGCCGGAAAGCTCGAAGAGTTGTCGCTCGCGGGCATGCTGCGCGAATTCGACCTGACCGCCGACGGCTGGCTCGAGTTGACGACGCCCGAAGAAATCGCGAAAGTCCTGTGGTTCAAAGATCTCCTGTCGGCGGTCGTCGCTCAAAAGATGAGCGGCGATTTAAACGCGGGTTTCAACGTGTTCGAGTATCCGCCCAGAATTCCGGGCAAAGACGAAGAAGCGCGGCGCGCCGAACGTCGCGAGGCGTCGCGCGCGAAAAGAAGCGCCAAGACGGTCGACGCCCTGAAAAAGGCGCTCGAAGCCGCGAAGACTTACGCCTACGGCAAATCGGAATAATCCAATTAAACTGCGGCTGACGAAGAAAACGCGTCGGCGGTTTTGACCGCGCCGACGCGTTTTTTGTTTCGGCGTCCATAAACTCGATCGAGTTTAGTTGGCGAGTAATTTGGCGTGTTTCGACGCGTTCAGAGCGGCTCGCCGGATCGCCTTGTCCGCGTTGGGATCGTTGGAGACGCGTTCAAGGCGGCTCGCGGTGACGGGCGAGAGCATCGCTTCCCAACACAATTCGACGCGCGAGCTTTCCATCGCCGACACGGGACCGTCGACGAGGTTTTCGTAGGCGAGCGCGTCCTTCTTCGATCCCATCGCCGGATAGCCGTTCCAGTATTCGGGGGCGGCGAGAACCGGCTCCCCGCCGGGGTTGTAGTTTTTCCACTGGAGCGTGTCCCAACAGGTGTACGGCTGACAAGTCTCGTAATAATTGGAGCTGAACTGACGCAGATTCTTCGCCTCCGTTCCCGCCGTTTTAAAGTTCGCCAGCTTTCCGTTCTTGTCCAGGTTGCGACCGTTCGTCGGGTAGAACGTCGCCTGAGCCGCCGCCATCGTTCCGTCCACTTCGCGCTTGAACGCCTTCGTGCCGGCGGGCGCTTTATGCGGCGCCGAACGGACGACGGCGCAGACCGAGAACATCTGATCCAGAATTTCCGGTCGCTCCCAGAACGACTCCTGTCCTTTCTTTTCGGCGTTCGTTCCCGCGATCACGTACATGCAAACCTTCTTGATCTTCTTGTTCGCGTCGACTCCGTTATATTTTTCCTGATAAGGTCGCTCGTCGCCGGTGTGGAGGAAGTACGACTCGGCGAGCGCGTAGCGGTAACACCAAGACGTGAAGTACGTTGAAAGATTGGAAATGGGAACTTGATCCTTATACTTTTTGCGCAGTTTGCTCCGAAGGGAGTCGACGACGGGATACGTCGCGCGAACCCACTGGGAACGTTTCTCCCGCTCTTCGTCAAACGCCTTGCAGGGATAGCTCCAGACGCTTGGATTGTTGGGGTGGCAACGGGTTTCAGGCTTCCAGCTGGATTTGATCCCCCTGATTTGCAACGCGACCATGCTGCTCAAAATCGTCCCGGCTTTCGCGGCGGAGGCAAAACGCCATTCGCAACAATAGTACACGATCGCGGCGACGTAGGCGACTTCGGCGACGATAATCAGCGTTTCAATCACGCGGTTGGCGTTTCTGACAAAACCGTCCTCGTCGGTTCCGCTCCAGGGAACTCCGGGAAGTTGATTGCAAGGCGACTTGCGATTCTCGTTCGTCCAGGCCTGATCCTCGACGTTTCGCATATAGTCGGGACCGCCCGTCTTTTTCTCCGTTTCCGGTTCCCCCAGCACGGGCAACAACGGCCTCGCGACAACTTTGTCCTTATAAGTCGAGGAGCCGCCGAACAATCCGCCCGCGCTCGATTGTTTTCCGCCTTTAAACTCGGAGGCGTCGGGAACAAGCGAGTCCATCGGCGCGACGGCGTATTCGACGAACCCTTCGCCATTCGGGGACGTCTCGACGGCGTAGGCTTTTTTCAAATCCTCGGCGACCGCGTCGATTTTCGTAGCCAACAACCGTTTTTTACCCGGATCCGGCGCCCCGACGATCGTGGCGTACCGTTGATACGCTATCTTTTCGATCCCGGAATAAATTTCCGATCTCGCCTCGTGAGAGCCGACGCAACTCTTTTTGCCCGCGAGCTTGGCTTCTAAATCGATCAGCGAGTCGCGCTCGCTCGTAATCGTGGAGATTCCCAACGCCTGCTCAAGTTGAGCCTTGATCTGTTGACCGGGATTTTCAAAGCGCTCTTTGACCCGATCAATCTGCGACTTGGCTTCGTTGACCTTGTTCGCGGCGTCCTGCAAATGCCCCCCGAGTTCCGAAATCTTCGCTCCGACGCCGGAAATCGCGGAGCCCAATTCGTCTATTTTTCCGATGACGTCGTTGATCTTTCCGCTTGCGGAATTTATCGCGGAGCGGAGCCTGTTCAAGCGCGTATCGCGTCCTTCGCTCAACCCGTTTATCTTTATTCGCGCCGATAAAAAAACCTCTCCGTCTTTGTAACGTCGACCGTCCGCGTCATGACTGTAGTCCTTGGTGGGTTGCAGGCAATTACCAAGCCTGGAGACGACTTCTCTGAGCTTGGACGTGATTTGCCCCCTATCGCTGTTCGCGACGCCCAGCTTCGCCTTGGCTTTGTTCGTTTCGTCGTTGCCGTAATTAATAAATTCGGCGAGCTTGTCGGAGTCGGTGCTTTCAATAACGGGTTTGGCGTCGGCCGCGAGTTTTTTCCCCTCGTCGGAGAGGATCTCGCGCAACTCGCGAAGATCCGAGCCGAAAGAATCCGCGCTGCTCCTGGCGCCGGAAATCAAACCGTTGACGTCCGAAACGTTCAGCAGGCAGTCGATTTCCAGATTGTCCAGACCGCACCCCTGCAAAGCGGAGACGACGCTCGTCAATTCGGAAGCTAGTCCGGAAACTTCGTCGACCATCGGTCTGAACTGTTCCGCGATTTGACTCACTTCGGCGCCGTATTCGGACACGTTGTCCCCCAATTGTTTAACGTTCGTCGCCCCGTTGTTGAGCGCTTCGCCAATGGAACCCAACCCTGAACTCGTTTTGTCCAGAGCGCCGTAAATATCGCTTCCGTATTCGGAGTAGATACTGTCCAGCTTCCCGGTGATGTTCCCAAGACCGTAGTATCCCATGATGAAGCTTTCCGTGAAATGGATACTTTGACCAAGGATCTTGCACATGCTCAGTTCGCCCAACCCCCCGCTGGGATGCCCGTTAGGCAATTTCTCCACGGCGCCCGCCATAACCGTGGCGATCGCTTTATTGTTCAGACAGTCGGTCGCCCAATATTTGAGATTCATTTTGGCGTCGTATAGACCGGCGCCCGGACGGTAAGTCTCGTCGGGATGGTATTTGTCGGTAAAGTTCTTAATGGTTTCGCCGACCTTTCCCCCCTCGTTGGAACCGGGTCTGGGCGCGTAATCCTCAAGATTATAAAGATCCCACGCCCATTTGTACGGCTTCTCCGCTTTCAGACGTTTGTCCATATCCCGCTCTTGCCAACACGGATCGAACGTCGTCTCCGGACCGCAGAGCGCGTCGATAACGACGGCGTAGGCGGTTCGTTCGCCCAGGACGTGATTGATCGAGCAGGTCGTGTTCATGGCTCTCGCGAACCAGACGCCGGACGCGTAGGCGAGCGAGTCCGCCGCGTGTTGGAGCCGTTCGCGCTCGATCGTTTCCGACGCCAGATTGGTCGCGAATCCGACCATGACCCCGATTCCGATGACGGCGATCATCAGGGAAAAGATCATTCCCCCTTTTTCGTTCCGATGAAAACGGAGCAGACTGCGAAGCAACGGCGCGGAACCAGCCCGATCTCCGGAGACAAAACGTTTGAAATATCTTTTGCGGGATTGGTTGCGATCTTTCATGACCGACGATCCTTTGCCAGTTAAACGGGGCGACAAACGCGAACGCGATTACAATGACCAAAAGTGGAAAAAACGCGGCAACCGCTTATTGAACGTTCCAGGGAAGCGCGACGCCCAGGAATCCGGAGTCGTTTTTCGGACATTCGACCTGGGCGTAAGCCGCGGCTTTGACGTCGCGGACGACCGCGTTGCCGTCGCGACGCCCTCCGAGGACGTATCCGATCGCGGGCAACTGGAACGGCGCGCGGTAGTTCAGCTCGCACTTCAGGCATTTTCTCCACGGCTCGTTCTTCTTGATCGTTTTCTCGACGGCGGGGTCGAGAACAAGGTTGACGTCGATTCTTCCCGACGCGCTCGCGTACCTCCTCGAAAGGCAGAGCTGCGAGACCGGAACGCCGAACGTTGCGACCTTGCAGAACCCGTTGGAGTCGTCGGGGGGAGCGACCATGCTTATATAGTCTTTATACGCGTTGTGGAACGCGACGCCGTCGGGACTTCCGGCGCGGTAATCGGGGTCGACGGCGCTCGCGTAGGGCGTCATCGACACGACGGCGGCCTTTTTCGCCGCCGCTTTGGCCGCCTGAGGAATCCAGTCGTTGCTCCCGCGGTCGTCGGGTCTCGCGACGGCGGAGTGAACGGCCGCCGCGCGAACGGCCGCCTGACAGGCGTGAACCGCGCCTATTTTCGCGATCATCAAAAACATGATCTCCAGCGTGAAACACATCAGGAAGACGTAAAACGGCAACACCATGACGAACGAAAGCGAATAGGCCGCGCCGTCCTCGTCGCTCCAAAAAACGCGAAGAGGTCTCGTTCGGTTCAGTCGCAAGACGCGACGCAGGAACGCGACCGCGAGCGACGACGCGGCGCAGACCGCGAGAACAAAGAGCGCGAAACCGACGAGTCGCAGACGCGCGTCGAACGTCGCCAAATCAATAAAACCGTCCATTTTCGGCTTCTCCGATCAAAAAACGAGCCATCCGAGGAGAATCGAGGAGAGATAATAAAGCAACTTAAAAGCGCGAACCATCATATAGAACAGCGCGGCGGAAATCGGCACGATCACGGCCGTCGCCATCACGTATTCGAGCGTCGCCATACCTTTTCGCCGCGGAAACGATCGTCTTGTCATCATCGCGCTCCCAATATGCTTTAAATTTGATTGTCGACGTCGTCGTCGACGGAACCGTTCGAAACGCCTTCCGAAGCCTCTTCGTCGGCGGCGTCCGAAACCGCGTCCAAAGTCTCTTCCGAAGACTCCGCGTCGGAACCGTCTGAAATATCTTCCGAAGGCTCTTCTTCGGCGTCTTCTAAAGCCTCGTCGACGTCGTCGTCCGACGGCTCCTCTTCGGCTTCGTTCAAAACCTCGACCGACGCGTCCGCCTCGCCGGAAACGCCTTCGTCTTCGAGGTCGACGGGCTCGTTGGCGTCGCCGAGTTGCTCTTCGATGATCCGCATCGCCTCGCGGTCGGCTTCGGTCATCAGCTTGAGTTCGCGATTCAGGCGGACGACGCCGCAAATCGCGTAGGCGACGGCGCACGCGCACAGCAGAAGATAGAGGAACGTCCAGACGGGTCGCCAACGCCGGGGCGTTTTCTCTTTCGTAGCGCCGGACGTCCGCGATTTATCCCGAGCCTCGTCGTTTCGAGCGCCGGAAGGAGCGTTGTTCTTATCGTTTTCTTCCATTCTTCTATCCAAACGTTTCCAAAAAGTTGGCGATAAGTCGGCGCGGCAAGGGAAACCTCGCGCGAAACGGATTGACGTCGATTAAACTTTTCCCATCATCTGAAGCGCCTTGTAAGCCATGGCGCCCAGGGCGAGCATCAACACGGCGATGCAAAAACCGGCGGCGATCGTTTTCGCGACGTTGCCCGCGAACGATTTTTTGACGCCCGCGCCAAACTTCGCGACTTTGTCGCCAAAACTCTCCCCTTTAATTTCGCCGACGCAATCGTAGTCGTCCTCCTCGGCTCCGTCTTCCTTATCGTCGGCGTAAAGACGTTTTGGCGGGGGAAGAAGGGCGGCGCGGTCGGATTCTTTGAATTCGATTTTGCGAGCGGCGCGCTCGAGTTCTTCGACGAACTCCATGCACGTGTCGTAGCGGTCGTTCATGTTCTTCGAGAGCGCTTTGGCGAGAACGGCGTTGAACTCGTCGGGAACGCCCTTAATCGGAGCCGGCTTGTCGTAAATGACCGAAAACCGGAGCGTTTCCGCGTTCGTCGAAAAAAAGGGAAGCGAGCCCGAATAAAGCTCGTAAGCGATCACGGCGAGCGAATATTGGTCGGTTCTTCCGTCCTGACGCCCGCCTTTCCACTGCTCCGTCGGCATATAAGGCATCGTTCCGCTGCGCTCGTACTCGACGTTGCCGCGAATAATGGAGGCGAGCCCGAAGTCGATCAGGTAAACGCCGCGGAGCTTTCCGCGCTGAATTTCCATAAAGACGTTCGACGGTTTGACGTCGCGGTGAACCACGCCCCGGCTGTGCGAGTAGTCGAGCGCGGCCGCGATCGGCCTGAGGATTTCCGGAATCACGCAACGCGGAAACTGCGGGGGCAACCCCTTTTTTCGGAGTTTGTCCTTGTTGTACGCCACGACTTCGTCGAGCGCGCTTCCGTCGAGCCATTTCATCGCCATATAGAGTCCGCACTTGGCGTCAAGCTCGAGCCCGTAACTCGGGCAGATATTCTGATGGTTCAATTCGCCGGCCGCGCGGAACGCTTCCTGCATGCGCCTGACTTCGGCGTCGAGCCTTTTCTTGTCGGTCGTAATGAATTTCAAAGCGATCGAACGCCCGACCAGATAATCCCATGCGCGCCAGACCTCGCCCATGCCGCCTTTTCCGGCGAACGCCTTGAGCTCGTATTTCTGATTCAGAATCGTTCCCGGCTTAAATTTTGACTTAACCGGATTTTCCTTAGCCATTTCGGGACTCCTTCGCGCTCCTGGGCGCAAACGGTTCTCGTTTCAAAAAACAACAAATATTCGATTACTTTTCGGACGACCCGAGAAGTTTTGAAAAGGCGAAACACGATCCCACGACGATCATAGCCAGGGAGAGCAGAACGCACAAAAATTCGACCGCTTCCGACGCTTCCGCCTGCAACGCGCCATGTTTGAAAGTCTTCGCGATCATGGAACCCCCGTAGAAGACGAGCGCCGCCAAAAGAACGCCGACGAGCATCTCGAGCCATTCCCAATCGCGCTTGGGCTTTTTCAGGACGGGATCAAGATTGTACTTCGCTTCTTCGTCGCCGTCTTTGTAAAGGTCGAGCTTCAACTTTTTCGCGGCTTTCTTGGCGGGAGCGTATCCCTTTTCGGCGGCGATGGACATCCAGTGCCGCATCTTTTGATCGGAGCCCTCTCGCTGAAAGATCAACGCCGCTTTGTATTGAGCTTTCGGGTATCCGAGTTCGGCGGATCTCAGGTACGCTTTGCGCGCCTCGTCTTCGTCTCTTGCGACGACGATCCCCTCCGAATAGCACTTGGCGATTTTATACCACGCCTTGGCGTAATCGTCATGAGCGGCGCGCTTCATCCAGTAGAACGTTTCCTCGAAACAACAGACGCATCCTTCTCCGGAGGCGTACATTTTGCCAAGTTTGTATTGGTCTTCCAAACTTCCTTTGAGGGCCGCCGCGTAGGTTTTGTGATATTCCTTTTGCGCGTTCGACGGATTCCTCGGCAAGACCTCCATCGCGTAAAGCATCTTGCACCAGTCTTTGGCGGCGTTGCGATCGCCCAGGATTTTAATATCGGCGGGGGACGGCGCGGCGGAGTTGAGCGTTTCTTTCAAGCCGGGCAAATTGGCGCCCGGTCCGACGACGAGAATCTCGAACGCTCTGCCTTTGAGCGCGGAAGCCAGTTCGGAAAAGAACTCGACGAAAAGGGGCTCGATCTTTTCGTAATAACGCTTCGTTTCCTTCTCGAGCGCCTTCTTTCCGTCGAAGCGAACGCGATCCCAGTAGACGTGATACTCGTTTTTCTTCGACAAATCGGTCTCGCGCAATTTCTGCAACGCTTTGCGCGCGACGGGAACGGCGAACGGGGTCAAGTCGCGTTTGAGCGCCTTTCCCGCGCCGACGATGGAACGCGCGACCCTGTCGACGACGTAATCGATCCCGATTTTGGCGCGGTGATTGTTCCAGGAAGCCCCGTCGAGCGCGTACCCGTCGCCGCAACGTTTAAAGAGCGCCAGGGAAAAATAACCGACCGACGCGTCGCATAAAACGAGCAATTCGCGCCGCAGTTTCTTCTCGATCGCGACGGCCTGAACGATCGTCGACTCGCGCCGCCTCACTTCGACGTCGCGTTCTTTAAATCCGGCTTCGCACGCGGCCGCCTTAAGAATCGGGTCGGGCGCGATTTTTGAATCGGTCGCGATTTTCGAATTGCAAACGATGTGACAAGCGTCGACCGGCTCGTTGTTGAAATAATTCTTTTGAAACTCTTCGCGGACGCGCGCGAAAAGCGCGGCGAGAACCTTGATGATCGGCAATTCGTCGGAAGAACCCGGCGGAACGATCGTCGCGTTCGGCTTGATATCGTCCGGCTTGAGGACGAAAACCTTTCCCGCCAGCTCGCTCTCAAGCGCGTCGACGTCGACGCAAGCGTCGATCTCTTTAGAGTCGTCGTCGTATAAAAACACGTTCGGAAAATACTCGTCGACGATCTCGTCGGAACCGTCGCGCGTAAACGAGACTTGCGTGGCCGCCACGCTAAAATCGACGGCTATCCAGGGTTTGGAAGGTTTAGGCATAATATCGCTCGCTCGGTTGCGAGATTCTTTCAAAAAAAATTGTTTCCGCGTTTGTCGGGTTCCGCGCTTGTCGACGCGTCGCGCTAACGGGTCAAGTTCAAGACTTTGATGTATTCGGGCACCGTCGTGAGCGGCGTGATCAAAGGCGAATACAGTTGGAACGTCCGGCCTTCGAGGATGGTTTCGACGATAAATCGACCCGGATCCATGCCTTCCTGCGTCGCGACGCCATCGTTCGCGCGTCCGCGACTCTTTTGGGACGTCAAGGTTACGGCGTTTTCAAAATCGACCGCCGACGTCGGAAAACCGTAATCTATTCTATCCGCAATCTTGTCGCGCGTTGCCTGGTCCACTTCGGAAAACGCCTGGCGGAAGACGTCGATCAATTCCTGCGCCGTCGGCATGAATTCTCCGTCGATCTCGCAAAAGTACTGGTTGAGAAAACCCGGATCCCCCATATTGAACCTCGCGGTCGGCGCGGTTCCTTCGCCTTCCGTTTGATTATCGGGGTCGGAATTCGGCTCTCGCGACCTTGGAACGGTCTGCTGATAGACGTCGTTGAGCTTTGAACCGAACTGATACGCTCTGGCGATCTTCTCTTCCGCCCCGACCTCGGCGGGCTTCGACGAAAAACAAAAACTCAGAAGAAGGTCGTACAATTCCATAACGGAACCCTTCGCGTTTTTCGTCGAGGCGTACTCGTTGTTCCTGAAGACGAAATTAGGATCCACGTTCGGCATTAATCCCCAATGCATCCATTTCGCGCCGTAACGTTGCAACCTGGCGCAGGCGGCGCGGCGCTCCGAATCGGGGTCGTCGCGCGTCTCAAAGATCTCGGAAGCCGTTTTAAAATCGGAAAAACGCTTGAAATCGGATTGGTTCGCGTCGTTCTCGTCGCCGGATCCGTCCCAGTCGTCCGATTTAAACGCTTCAAAAGGTTCCGCCAACTTGGCGTAATCGGACGCTTCCGCGCCTCCTTCGCCGTAACGACCTCCGCTCTTTAATCTGCTGAAATCGAGACATAGATCGAGATAATTCGCGGTCGTCCGCAAACCGGCGTCGACCTTTTCGTCGTCGACGACGATTTTGAGCTGTTTTTTCGCCAAATTTCTGCATCCGTCGACAAACTTGCCCGAATATTCGGTTCGTTTTTGCCAGGGATTCAAAATATTCTTAACGAGCGCGTAGCGCGCGAATATCCGCGCCGCGAGAATTCTGATTTCCGGCGAACACTTCAGACCGGGATTTTCGACAACTTTCCTCAAATTGTCGTAAGCGACCTTCGGGTCTTCCGGATCCTCCGCGTCGAGAGGCTCGTCGTCTTCGTTCAGGAAGAAACGCGTTTCATAGTTCGCGCACGTTTTTTCGAGCGCGTTCTGACACGACGCGATCGCGGTCAGGACTTCGAGCTCGCTCCATGGCGTCGCGACGTCGGGATGTTTTTTCTCGACGTCTTCGACAATTTTAACGGCCTCGCGCGTTTTCCTCCACAATCCCTGTCTCGACGTTTCCAGAAAGAGCGGACTTCGCGTCAACGTTCGCGCGACGCCTTCGGCGAAAAATAGCATAAATTCGCGTTTAACGCTCGACAATTCCAAACCGCCGTCGAGCGCCGCCGCGTAATCGCCGAGTATTCGTTCGTATTCGGTCTTCAACTCGGCGTCGGCGCGATCCCATTCGCAGGGAACGGCGCACAACATCGCGTAGATTTCCTCGGCCTGATCTTCGTCCTCCTGAGAAAGAGAAACGGCGACGCGATCCGCCGGGGCGAGCAACTTGACGTCCCAACCGGCCGAAAACGCTTTCGGCGCTTCCGGCTTAAAACCTTTTCTGTAAATCCCGGCGCGATAACTGTCCTCCGGCCAGGGATCCAGGTATTCCTGATTGAGGGAGACGCGGTTATAGTCTTCGCTTTCCAGAACGTTCCGATAAACGCGGCACTCTTTCTTTTGCGCCGAGTCGGAAACGCCGTCCCACTCGACTAAAAATTTGACTTCCTTTCGCAGCGACTTCAGGTCGATTCTGGCGTCAAGACTGTCTTTGATATCGAGTCCTTTCTTACCCGACTCGACGGTAAAGACAAGCGGCTCGTATCCGTCGGCGACAAGTCTGCATTTAAGCGCGTTCGTCGAAAGAAGCCAACTCGGCTGACCGTTCACGATTCTTCTGGGAATCTCCCTGACGTAATTCGTGTCGGCGTCGCCCTTCTTAAGCTGGTAAACGCGCGCGTATCGCCAAAGGTCGGATTTGTCCCCTCCGGCCGCGGCGTCGATCGGCAAGTACAGCAAGTCGTTGTACGCGCCCATAAAACTCAGAATCAAACACAAGATTCCCACGAGAATCGCGGCGGAACCGGGGAAGAGAACGTAAGGCTTCAGCAGGTATTTCCCGACGGTCGCAAGCAGCGAGGGGCGCTCCTTCGGAGGTTCCGTCGTCGCAATATCTCCGTCCGAATCCCAGTCGCCGAACCCTCCGTCGCCCGTCGCGGTTCCGGTAAAAGTGATGACCACCCCGTCGCCGGGAAGATCGTCGCCAAAACCGAACGAATCGGACGACTCTTCAATATCGCTGCGGTACTCGGCGTCGGTCTCTTCGGTGTCTTCGAGAATCGCAATCAGTTCGGCGCTTTTGGAACGCTCTTTCGGATCGCGCTTGAGCATTCTGTTGAGAACGTCCGCCAACCCGCCGGGAATATTCAATTTAAGCGCCTTGTCGCTAAGACTTGGCAACTCGTCGCCCGCAAAATTGCCCTGCACTCTGAGCCATTCGGGCTCGCCGACTTTTAACTCGTTGGGATCGAACAACTTGTTGATTTTCGACCCGATCAGAAGCTCGAGCGCGACCATGCCGAGCGAGTAGACGTCGCTTCTCCAGGAAATTTTCCCAAACTCCGGATTGCACATTTCGGGCGCGCAGTATTTCGGCGCCAAAAAAGGCTGCTTGACTTCGCCTTCCCAGGAGGCGCCCAGCGAAAGGTACAGTTTCAGCGGTATTTCGTCGAGTTTGTCCAGATCGTCCGGAACGCGCCGACCGACGGGGAAGAAGAACATTCCGGGATTGACGTTGCCGTGGACGAAACGTTCCTCTTCAAATCGTTGGAACAACGCGAGAAACTTGCGCAGAAACCTCCTGACGAATTTCTGAGACGCCGTGTTGCCGGTCTTAATAAAAGAAAAGAGCGAGTCCCCGCGTTCTTCGGTAATGACCGCGTTAAACTCGGGACAAGCGGCTTGCGCCGACACGAGGGAGTCGTCCTGCAGTTTCGACAGGTTCCTGACCTGTTCCCAGACGTCGTCGCCCCTGACGGAGTCGTCAAACTTCAACATCCAGTAGGATTTGTCGGTCTGGTCGTCGTACGCCTGCAGGATTTCCCCCCACGCGGAATGCGGAAAACGCTTTTCTTCCTCGCTGAGAGGCGAATTATTCAACGGTGTGTACGACATTTCGACCTTCCTTTACCTCAATACGTCGAAAACGACCCTGCAAAACCAATCTTTACCGACGCGCCGTCGCGCGCTTCGACAAACCCAACCGCTATTCGCCGACAAACGAACTTAGATAATAAATTCTGTCTTTAACGATTCTGTACGCTTCGTCGTACGAATTAAACAAATCGCGCGTTTCGGCGCGGAAGACGTCGAGTTCGTCGGGGGTCAAATCCGAGACGGATTTTCCGTTCCTGACGTGTTTGGAGACTTCGTCCAGATAGGCGAGCTGAATTTTGTCCGCGAGGACGTTGTAACCGTCGAGCGCCATCAACGTGTTCGAATCTTCAAGCAGATACGACTTCTGGAGAAGATCCGCCAATTCCTTCTTATCGACGGAAACTCGCGCTTCCTGTCTTCCGTCGTCGTAGGTTCTGACGGCGACCCTTTCGTCCGACTTTTCGCCGCCCAATATGTAGTAGGCGACGCTTATCGGGTTGAGCCAATCCGGCTTCTTCCGGTTGGTCGTAAGAATCAACGCGCAACAGGCGATCGCGCACAAAAGAATGATCAGAAGCTGAATCGTCAGTTTCGTTTGTTTTTTCTTCGCCTTGTCGGAATCCTCGTAGGAAGCGAAGTCGGCGATGGAAACCATCGACGCTCCGCGACCGACCGAGGGATCGCGCGAGAAGGAGTCCAGGCGCGTTTTACGCGAGGCGGCGCCGGCTCCCCCGGAATCTTTGGTTTTGAAATGCGGAACGTCGCTTTCGTCGACCAGACGCAACTTCACCGTTCCGCCGCAAATGTCGAGCGTCTCGTCTTTGTTCCATTCGACGACGGTTCCTCTGTGCAACAATTTACCCGCCAACCGCGAGGTGTTCGACGATTTGCAGTGGACTCTCGCCGAGTCTCCGTCCGTTTTTTCGACAATGCACACGACTTCGGGCACGCCGTCTTCCAGAAGAACGAGATTGGAGTTCTCGTCGGATCCGATTCTGGTGTATTTTTTCAGCGGACATTGCCCGACGGACGTCTTGCCGACGATAGTTTGAATAACAAGCGACATTTTTTTCCTTTAACGACGATAACGTTGCGCGAAACGATCAATCCTGCCTTGAAGTCAAACCGAACCAGAAGTCAAACCGATCAAAAAATCGGTCAAAACGCCGGAAGCGACGCACGTCGTTCCCGCCCAAAAACTCAGTCCCATAGGAATCTTGACCTTTTTCGAACTCGACCAAAACCCCATGAACAGCGAAAGAAGAAATCCCAGAGGCGCCAGAAGCGCTTTCGCGACGGCCGAATTCGGCGCGGCGTCCGGCGCGGGCGTTTCCTTCGTCGAGGCTTCCGGTTCTTCCTTCGTTTTCCCGCGCGCGAACCTGTCGGCGACGGCGAACCAGAACATTAGCAAAAGGCTGTAGGCGAAAGCGAAAACGAACGCGGCGCCGATCGAGACGATCCCGTCGCCCATGCCCAGCGCGAGTCCTATCGAAGCGGCGAGCTTCGCGTCTCCGGCGCCGCCTTGAAAACCCGCGAAAAGAACGAATAAAAGCGCGAAACACAGCAAAAAGCCCGAGATCGCCCTTCCAAGTTCCGTTAAAAACGGATCCTCGTAACCGAGTTTCGCCGCCAGTTCCGGAGGAAGCGCCGGACTGATCAGCAACGCCAGGAGCAAAATTAAAAACGAGGGATACGTAACGACGTTGAGAATTTTGCGGGATCTCATGTCGGTGACTGCGGAGACGGAACACGCGGCGAACAGAACTCCTCCCGGAAACGTCCCCAGGCGTCGAAGCGCGCGATCCTCGTCCGCGAACGCGAACGCGAGCCCGACGGCGACGAGAAACGCCGTCGACAGGAAGTAAAGGAGGAGTTTTTTCTTTTGAGGACTCACGACTAAACCCGCGCGGAAAAAATGAAACGATCACAGGTAATCGCGCAACGCCAAAAGGATAAAAGGCGCCGCGATCACCAACAAGCAGGCCGACATGATGACGAAACCCGGATAAATAATATTGACCTGCGCCTGACCCGAAAGGACTTCGCCCATCTGCTGACGCTTGAGGCGCATCTGCCCGGCGAGTTCGGAAAGCGTCGCCGCGACCGGACGCCCGAGTTCGTCCGCCTGAATAATCGAGGTGGCGATCTCGCGGAAGGACGGGTCTTTCATGCGCGCGGCCATTCCTTCCAGAACTTCGCGCTGGGTCTTGCCAAATTTGGATTCACTGTACGCTTTCGAAAAGACTTTCCCAATCGGATGGTCGGCGTTCTCCTTGGCGACTATTTCGAGCGATTCGACAAAAGAACCGTTGGCCAAACGAATCAGCGCCATAAGATCGACGACGAAAGGCAGGCGTCTGAGAATCTTTTCTTTAATCTCGTCGGCCTCCGACTTCAATCCGAAGACGCTCGCGAAATAAAAGAAGAAACCAAAGGCGAGCCCGGAAATCACCGCCCAACCCATGCCCGCGAAAAGGAACGCGACAACCGCGACGAAAAGACCGAAAAGAAACGCCTCGACCTTTTTGGTCGCCAAATAAAGTCCGCCGTTCCATGGCGGCGACATCTCTTTAAGGTCGAGATAGTGATCGTACGCTTCGCGCAGCGATTTATTCTTGGAAGCCGAATCGACGGCGTCGATCAACGGTCCGAAACATTTCACCGAGAGCGACTCTTCGCGCGCCTGATTTCTCAGCTTGACCTCGTACTGGGGCGAGTTCCGTTCGTCGCGCGCTTCCTGAAGGGATTTCGCGACGACGCCCGAAAAGAAGAACGCCGCGTAAAAAACTGCGAACGCGATAAACGCGGAAACGACGAAAAGACTCATGCGCGGCTCCTTAAAATTCGACCTCGACGATTCTCTGTCCCCAACGGTACCCGACGTAAGTCAGCGCGGTGACGACCAGCAGAACGCAATTCCCGAGAATCTCCGAAAACAACAGCCCCGTCCCTTCGGGACTCAACATATACGTCAGACCAACGAACGCCAACGGCGTGAGCGCGAGCGTGTTAATCGTAAGGCGCCCGGTCGCCGTGTCGGCGGCGAGCTTCCGATCGAGACGCTGGCTTTCCATGAGACTCTTTCTAATTTCCTCGAGCGTCGCGACGACGTCGCCCCCGCGCTTTTTGTTGGTGATCAGGGCGACGATAAAGATCGAATATTCCGGAATCTTTATCCTCTCCTTCGACTCCTCCAGCACTTTTTCGAAGGTTCGACCGCGGTTGCATTCGAAGGCCATGCGTTTAAACTCGCGTCCCATCGGCGGATCGATTTCCTTTCCGACGCTCGCGAACGTCTGCTCGAGGGACCTGCCCGTCTTGACCGTCTTGCCGATCAGGGACAACGCCGAAACGAGCTGCGTTTTAAGCAGCATCTTCCTCTTCCGAAGAAGAGCGAGCAAAATCTGTTTCGGAATGACGAAAACGATAAACGCCGCGTTCAAGCCGAGCAACGGCTTCATCGCGACGAGTCCGGCGACGAGACACGCGACGATCGAGACGCCCCAAAAAGTCAGCCACGCGTCCAGCGCGGGCATCTCGTAGGAAATCGATTTGCACTCGTCGAGGATTTTTTCGAAGTAGTAGCGCGAAAAACTGATCCACAGCGCGCGCGCGGGCTCGCAGAGAGCCGCGACGGCTACGGCGGTCAACACAGACGCGACAATATCCATTAGCGCTATCCTTTTCCGGGCGCGACGCCCCAAATTAATTCTCGGGCGCGAAAACGCCGCGGGTTTCGACGATTAAATCTTCCATGCCTCGCTCGAACGGCTCGCGCGCGAACGTCGGAACGTAACCGGTTCGTTCGATTCCTCCGACTATCATTCCCTGTTCGTCGACCGACCTGCGCCGGAACTTGTAAATATCCTTGAAGACGTACTGGTTCTTTTCGTCGAGTCCCAGCCCTTCGGCGACGTTTTGCAGTCGTCTTGTTCCGTCGGAAAGTCTCGCGGTCTGAATCACCAGATGGACGGCGGAAGCGACCTGAGTCCTCGCGACGTAGGACGGAATTTCGACGTCGCTCATCATGCTGAGCGTCTCGAGCCTGACGGCGGCGTCGCGAGGCGTGTTCGCGTGAACGGTCGTCAACGAACCTTCATGCCCGGAGAGCATCGACTGAATCAGATCGAGCGCCTCTCCGCTTCGCACCTCGCCGACGACGATTCTGTCGGGACGCATACGCAACGTGTCTTTAAACAGCTCGCGGATCGTGACGCCCGGCTGACTCTTGGAAATATACGGTTGCGCTTCAAGATAGACCGTGTGCGGCTGATTGAGCTGCAACTCGGAGCTGTCTTCGATGACGATGATTCGTTCTTCGTCGGGAATCGCGGTCGAAAGCGCGTTGAGCAGACTCGTCTTTCCGCTGCCCGTTCCTCCGGAAATTACGATATTTTTATGCAATTTGACGGCGACGCGCAGAAACTCCGCGACTTCGGCGGTCATCGTGCCGTAGCTGATCATACGATCGAGATTGAACGAGGACTTCTTGAACCGGCGGATCGAAATGCACACGCCCTGTCTGGCCGACGGGGGCACGATGACGTGAACGCGGCTTCCGTCGGGCAAACGCGCGTCGACGCTATGCCGAACGCCCCCGACGCGACGCCCCGAATATTCGGCGATGTTGACCGCCGCGGCCGTCAGCGCCTCGTTCGACGAGAACCGCCCTTCGGTAAAAAGATGAAGCTTGCCCTTTTTTTCGTAATAGACGACGTCGGGACCGTTGATCAGAATGTCGGAGACGTCGGGATCGTCGAGCAAAGGAGCGACGGGACCAAGGAAGTATCGCGTCGATTTCGCGTAAATTTCCTTCAAGCCGACTTCCGTTTCCTGAGAATTCGAGTCCGTTTCCGGCTCCTGATCGCGTCGATCTTCGACGGACTTGTCTTCACGTTCTATCCGTTCGCTCATTTCCGCCCCTGTCCGTCAAAATAAAACTTTTCAAGATCGAGCCATTTGCGCGCCAGCAGGACGTCCATGTACGACGGAAGACTGCCGGTCGGTCGGAGAATCGCGGAGTCGTCCGTTTCCGACTCCAGATTGAAGATTTCGCGCAGGACGAACTCGCCCGTCTCGGGATCGAGATGCGTGACTTCGACGATTTGAGAAACGCAACGTCGTCCGCTGCGCATTCGTCTGAGCTGTACGATCAGGTCGATCGCGGAGGCGATTTGCCGATCGATCGATTCGACGGGCATCTTCGCGTCCGACTGAAGGACGAGCGTTTCCAGACGCAAGATCGCGTCCATGGCGTTGTTCGCGTGAATCGTCGTGAGGGAGCCGTCGTGCCCCGTGTTCATCGCCTGGAGCATATCGAGCGCCTCGCCTCCGCGACACTCGCCGACGATGATGCGGTCGGGGCGCATGCGCAGGGCGTTTTTCACCAGGTCGCGAATCGTGTACGCGCCCTTCCCCTCGGCGTTGGCGGGCTTCGCTTCCAGGCGCACGACGTGCTGTTTGGCGATCCGCAGTTCGACGGTGTCTTCGATCGTAACGATGCGCTCGCCGTCGGGAATGTAATCGCACAGGCAGTTCAGCAGGGTCGTTTTACCGGTTCCGGTTCCTCCGGAAACCAGGATATTTTTACGCGCCAGAATCGACGCGCGCAAGAATTCCGCCGCGGAATGAGAGAGCGACCTGATTTTGGGATTTTCGACGAGCTCTCTCACCGAGAGTCTTTTCTTCGGGAACCGGCGAATCGTCAGGCACGCGCCGCTCACGGCGATCGGATCGATAATCGCGTTGACGCGGCTTCCGTCGGCGAGACGCGCGTCGACCAACGGTCGCGATTTGTCGATTTGACGGTTGACGCGCTGCACGATTCGATTGATGACGTCCTGAGTCGTCTCCTCGGAGAGGAACCGACGCCCCGATTTCTCCAGCCGCCCCTTCTTTTCGATGTAGATCGTCTTGTAGTCGACGACCATGATTTCCGAGATGATCGGAGTGCGAAGCAAATCTTCGAGGGGACCGTAGCCGAACAGAACGTCCTTAAGCGTTTTCTTGAGATAGCGGGACGCCAGGTAGCGAATGAATTCGTCTCCCTTCCCGCTCTTGACGATTTTAAACCATTGTCCCCAGAAACTCTTTTCGACTTTGTCGAACGCTCGCGTCAGGAAAGAATCGTAATCGGGCGAATCTTCGTCCGGAATTTCGGAGATCTGCAAATTGCGACGGAGAATCTGAGCGCCGACTTCCTGCAGCTTTTTCTCGAAGCTCGGCTGAGCCGTCGCCAACCGGCTGTAATGCTTGAACTTGTCGCCAAAGATCGCGGCGAACTCGTCTTCCTGCTCCCTGGACTGATCGCCGAGCAGACTCGACACGATCTGATCCTCGACCGACTTGCCCGCCATGAATTGAAGCAGATCTTTGCGTTCGTCGTCGTACAACCCGAAAGCTTGAGCGATTTCGTCGAGGGAAAGCTCGACGCCGAACACGACGTCGTCGTCAACGTGGTTGAAGTCGGCGTCGACAAATTTTTCGTCGTTCCCCTTCCGCTCGAGAAGCTCCTTGTGAACGCGACCGGCGAAGACGTTCAGCTGCTCGTCGAGACGTTCGACGCGCTCGGCGCACTCCTCTTCCTTCGACGCGAGGAAATTCAGATAGACCTCGAAAGCGGGCGTGATTTCGACTTTGACCTGCCGTTCCAACGGGACGGTTTCGTCGAGCCCGACGAAAGTTCCTCCGATTTTGACGCGGTTCGCGACGTGCGCGGTCAGTTCCCATTTTCCTTCGGAACGTCGGACGGTCGCGGCGACCTCGGGCATCAATCTCGTCTTAAAACCGGGTTTGCATTCGGGGTCTCGACCGATTCGAAAGACGCGGCACAGCAGTTTTGCCTCCTGTCTGTCGTTGCGCAGGTTGTCGCACAACGTGACTTGAAGGTTGGGCGTAAGATTTTCCAGCGCTTCGATCTGCTCCCTGGTCAACGGACGACCGTTCGTCTGCAAGACGGAGTTCCCCATCGTCGAAAACACGCCCGTCGCGCGTCGCGTCTCGTTTGCCATAATCCGTTGTTCCTTAGCTTGCGTTTGCCGGTTGCCGATAGAACGTCGCGGGACGAAAACGCCGACGCTTCGCGGCGGTCGCGCGCGGGAATTCGTCCGGACGTCAAAAACTACTGTCTGGATTTGTTGCGTTTCCGCTCCGCCTCCGACAAAGCGACGGCGGAACGACGAACGCCACTCTCACGCCGGGCTTGATCACGCCGGAGAGCTGACACGTAGGCGGAAGCGTCACCGTTATTCTGTCGAGATCCGACACGCTGACCGTCATCGATCCGTCGTCCGCGTCTTCCTCTCCCTCGGCGGCGTCGCTTTTCGGAGGAGTCTGCTCGGCGGCGGGCTTAGGAATCCCGTCTCCAATTTCAACCACGTTAACCACTTGATAACCGCCGAGACGTCCGCCCGAGCTGGTCAGCTGGATAAGACGGTTCATCTCTTCGGTAAACATTTTTTTATCGTTGACCGCGGCCTCGACGGTGATCGATCGATCGTTGACGCCGAGAACGAGGAAATCTCCGAACTTGTCGAAAACGGGGGGTCCGGGATTGCCCGCGTTCGCGTCGCCTTTGAGAACGAGATCGCCGGCGGCGTGCGAGACGGTCGCCGAGGAACCCAGAAGTATCGACAACTCGTCGGGCGTCCGAAATACCGAGCGATAGTACGCTCTGTAGTCGACGTCTCTGTCGCGCTTGATCGGCAACGCGACCACCTTAAAATCATCGGCGGCGTAAACCTTGCCCGGCGAAATCGGAGCCGCGTAGGCAAGAACCTTGACGGATCCGGCGCCGCCGACGCAGTAATAGTTCAGCGCGCCGGCCGCGAACGCCAAAACCAGCGCGAGCGTAAGACGCATGGCGACTTTGTTGTCTTCTCGTTTCTCGCTCATAAAGTCCTCAAACGATTTTTAATGATATACGGCTTGCGTCAGGAGTGGATGGCGACGTTGATAAAAGATCCCGCGTAGTTGATAATCGTCCGCGTCAGCCCGATGACGCCGAAAGTGACAACCCCGGCAAGAAAGATCAGCAACACGACCTCCATGACCTGCATCCCGTCTTCGTCGCGGGCAAAATTAGAAAGCAACCGAATCATCGTTCCGACGGCGCAAACGCCAATAAAAAATAAACAGTTCTCAAACTGCGACAACGCCGGTCGCGGCGGAGGTTGCTCTAAAACAACCGCCGCCGCAACCGACGTTCGCTAAAAGCCGCCAAAAAGAAGCGCGTCGCGCTTCGATCCGGTCTATCCTAAGGAGTCCGGGCGGACGACGCAAAGACAAATCGCAAAGGCGTTTCTAACGCGACCTTCATGGTTTCCATACCCTCGTCAGCCTCAATGAAAAACCGCTTGACGCGCTCCTCGTTCAAAATCAGCCCTAAACTCCGCGTCAATCGCGAAGGAAGACGCCTGCGGACGCCGACGCGCGAGCGATACGATTTCACTTGTGGTAGCCAACGGTCACATCGGCGTCTACGGACAAACCGTCTTTGCTCTTGCTACTATTGTTTTGCGCGGTTCCCGCGCCCTGTTGCGTAACCCCGGAAATATTCCCGCTCGTCGCTTCTTTGGTCAGCCGTTCCGCGTTCGGATGGATAACCCCCGAATATATCGCAAAGGCGCTCCCGAGCACAACCGCCGCGATCGCCGCGATGACGACCACCTGCATCGCTTCCATACCTTCTTCAGCTTCCGCAAAAAAACGCTTGACAAAATTCTTGCTCATCACTATCTCCAACTTCCAAAGCGCCCGTTCGGGACGCAAAAACCATATGGGAAACGCAAACGCGGCGCTCGGCAAGCGGCTTTCGACGCCGCAGCGAAATATCGCGACCGCAAACTATCCGTCAGAAGGAGCCGCGCCGGAATCTCGACGCGCGTAACAGCCTTCTAATTCAGTGTACGCAAAACCTACCGCCCGTCAACAAAAAAAACGCTTCAAAAGAAAAAAAAATGGAATTCTTACTCAAACCGTAAACGAAGCTCGTTTACAATAACTGATATTGCGTAAAAAGTGG
>CAMZEO010000026.1 GCA_947305735.1 uncultured Planctomycetales bacterium
TTCTCGCGTTAACAAACTCGACGTTGAACGAGACGCTATCGATCCTTCCGCGTATCCCGTTCAATTAAGCGAAGAGGCGTGGCGAGACGTGGAAACGACGGCCGACGATATAAGGCGCGCGAAAAAAATAGGGGCGGCGCGCATGCTCGCTTACGGAGCGCACTCTATCAAAAACGGTCTTGGTCCCGTTCTGGCGCGACTTGTCGAAGGAGGTTGGATAACGCACTTGACCACTAACGGCGCCGGAGTAATCCATGACTGGGAATTCGCCTTTCAGGGCCTTTCCGGCGAAGACGTTCACCGTTATACGACCGAAGGACAATTTGGCATTTGGGACGAAACGGGCAAGTTTATTAATCTGGCTATTATCGTCGGCGCCTACAAATCCTTGGGATATGGCGAGTCGGTTGGTAAAATGATCGCGGACGATGGCTTTTCCATTCCCTCAGACGAAGAACTACGCGATGCTATTCGAAATGGATCCGATTTCGCGGCTACCCCGGTTGTCGACAATCCCTCCCATTTTGAAGAAATCAAGTTTCTACTCGACAAAGCCGCGGCGGCAACCGACCTTCTTTCCGTCAAAAGAGCCTTCAACCTTCACGACGGCAAACTTGCGATTCCGCACGCTAAAAGAGACTATTCTATCGCGTATCGCGCTTACAAGGCGGACGTTCCGTTTAGTTGTTGTCCAATGATAGGTTGCGACATTATTTATACGCATCCCGCCAACTGTTGCGCCGCGATAGGTCGCGCCGCTCAACGTGATTTCCTTCAATACGCGTATTCCGTCTCGCAGTTGGAAGGAGGAGTCTACCTTTCGGTCGGCTCCGCCGTCCTCTCGCCAATGATTTTTGAAAAGTCTCTGTCGATGTCCCGCAATCTCGCAAAACAAAAAGGAAAGAGAATTGAAGACTTTTCCATCCATGTTGTCGATCTCGCTCGTTCCGCTTGGGATTGGACGAAGAACGGCGAGCCGCCAACGGACGATCCCGCCTATTATCTGCGTTATTGTAAAACGTTTAGTCGTATGGGCGGAAGGACGTCGTATTGTAGCGCCGACAATCGTTCCTGGTTTGTCGCGCTCCTCAATAATTTGGAAACGCGCTGATAACCGTGCTTAAAACCGACAAAACGCTTTCGACTCTTGTCCGCGCGTATCGTTTAACGATAACCGGCGCGACGGAGACAATAAAGATCGTTTCGATCCAGACGGCGTATTTTTGACGTCTTTTTCAACTGACGTTATATACGGGAGTTCTCCGAAATGTTTATTACTCGTCGTCAGTTCTTCAGGGCCTCCGTTTTTCCGTTGCGGCGGCAAGCGCTTCTCAATTCCCGGTCCCTTCTATTTTCGAGCGCAAAACGTCAATTCCAAATTTAAGGTAGGCGCGGTTGGAGTCGCCGGTCGCGAACGGGCAATATCAACGAGCTCATGAGCGGTTCCGGCGACCTTGTCGAACTTGCCGCTCTGCGCGACGTCGACGATCTCAACCTTGAAGCCCAAGGACAAGCGTATCCTGACGCCAAACGTTTTTTCGATTATCGGTCGATGCTCGACGAAACTGAACTGGACGCCGTTTTGGTAAGTTCGCCCGACCATACCCATGCGGTCGCCGCAATAGCAGCAATGAAAAAAGGGGTGCGCTGTTTCTGCGAAAAACTGTTGGCGCATGGCGACGCCAAAATTCGCGCTATGCGGAAAATTGCAAAGGAAAAGAAACTTGCGACCCCAATGGGCGCCGTGATTCATGCGACGGAAAACTATCGTCGCGTCGTCGAATTAATCCAAGCCGGCGCGATAGGCGAAACGACGGAAGCGCATGTTTGGCGCGCCAAGGGCCGGGGCGGTTACCCCGAACCGTCGCGAGAAAATTTGATATTCCTCAAAACCTCCATTGAGAGCAATGGTTTGGACCCGTTCAATGGTTTGACTACAATCCTTGTTATCTGCCCGCGAGGTGGCGCGGGTACCGGTCTTTCGACACGGAAACGTTCGGCGATATGGGTTGTCGCTTAATGGATCTGCCATTCTGACCCCTTAGTCTCCAATATCCCAAAACGGTTGGCGCCGCCTGCGATTCAGAAATTAGCAAGATATGCTGTCCGTTAGACGTCGAGTGCAGATATGAATTCGAAGTTAACGGCAAGACGCTTCCGCTTACTTGGTACGATGGATTGCGCAGACCGTCCGTCATTAAGAAATGAATCTTGAAAATCTCTCGATGGGCGCTATTTTCGTTGGAGAAGAAGGCGTTCTCGAGGCGGACTATGGAACAATTCAGCTCTATCCGGAAGGCAAATACTCTGAATATCAACGTCCAGAAAAAACAATTCCGTCCTCTGCCGGTTATCATCGAGAATGGATTAATTCAATTCTTGACGGCGGCGCGACGTCCGCTTTATGCAACTTTGAATATGCGGGTCGTCTTGCGGAAGCGGTTCAGCTTGGCGCGGTATCCCTCCGCGCCGGAAAGATTAAGCTCGAATGGGACGCCGACGAGGCGCTCGTTGCTAACGATAAAGCGGCGAACGACTTTATTTCAACCAAATATCGAGAAGGCTGGGAGCGCTGGCGAAATGATCCTTCGTTAAGAATAATATTGCGTCGATCGACACGGCGATAAAAAATGACGCGCTCGAATCCTCCAAGAATTCGAGCGCGCTATACTTTTTCAGAAAACCGTTAAGTGTCTGTCATTCGGCTTCTTTTTTCGCAGCGGCGGCGCGACGCGCGGCGGCGGCTTTTTTCCCGCGTTTCATCGTCTTGACGACGTTTTGTTGAGCTTCAACGCGTTCTACGCGGCGTTGAGCCAAGCGAGTCGCTTTTCCAACGCGATTGCGGAGATAATACAACTTGGCGCGTCTAACGATTGAAGAACGAAGAACTTCGATTCTAGCAATACGGGGACTGTGGATTGGAAACTTACGCTCAACGCCTTGTCCGGCGACTATACGACGAACGGTAAAGGTCTCGCGAACGCCAGAGCCGCTACGGGCAATAACCACCCCGTTGAAAATCTGGATTCGCTCTTTGTCGCCTTCGAGGATTTTACAGTGAACGTTGACGACGTCGCCGATTTCAAAATGGGAAACGCTCTCTTTTTTGGCGCGATCTTCTACCTTACGAATAAGTTCTTGACTCACGGATATGTTCCTTATATTTCTTGTAGCTTGAATAGGGAGCGCGTTAAAAACTTCCGACATAACCGCGTCGGACTAAAAAGAAGATTGAAAGTCGCTCATACTTTCGAACGACCGTTTGAATCAACAAACGCAAGTATCAATCAACCCGACTCCCCGACGTCAAATTTGAACCGCGCAACGAACAGGACGCGATAATAAGCGTATTTGAGCCTCGCGCGTCAATTATTCGACGTTTTGTCGTCCAACAAATCGGGACGACGCGCAAACGTTTTCTCCAAACGATTAATCTCCCGCCATCTATCAATCAGACCGTGATCTCCGCTGAGAAGTATTTCAGGAACTCTCAAACCGCGATATTCGCGCGGTCGCGTGTACTGGTCTTCTTCTAAAAGACGGTTTCCCGACGAAAACGAATCGACAACAGCCGACGCCTCGTCGCCCAACACGCCTGGAATCAAACGCATGACAGAATCGACGATCACCGCCGCCGCTACTTCCCCGCCGTTCAAAACGTAGTCCCCGATAGAAATTTCGTCGGGACGGAGTATATCGACAATTCGCTGATCAAACCCTTCGTAGCGTCCGCACAAAAGAATTAAACGATCTTCTTCCGCCAACTCTTCCACGACCCGCTGCGTCAACAAACGCCCTTGTGGCGTCAGCATTACGACGCGTCCAGAACGCTCCGCGTATGACTGCACATCCTCGACGCAAGGGACGACTCTATCTACTTTCAACACCATGCCCGGTCCGCCCCCAAAGGGGCGATCGTCCATGACGCTATGTTTGTCGTTCGCCCAATGACGCATATCGTACAAGTTGATTTCAAGCAAACCGCGCTCGATCGCGTCTCTCAGAAGACTCTCCGAAAGATACCCCTTAAAAATGCCGGGAAAAAGCGTCAGAACGTCGATTCGCATCAACCAGACTCGCGCGTCAAAACGACGACAATGATTCGCAACTATTTAAACGATCACTCCGCCGCCGACGCCGCTTCGACTGTTTCGCCCGACGAAACGGGAGCAACGCGACGACGAGATTGAGCCAAACGCTCCAGCGCGGCTTTTTGGGCTTCCAAACAGGTTCCATTAGCGCCATACTTCTTAATAAGAACGGCGCATTTATCGCTCGGCTGAGCTCCAACGCCAATCCAGTAAGCGATACGCTCGCCTTTGAGAAGAGCGCGAGCGTCGGTTTCCGGAACCAACGGATCATAAACGCCGAGTTCTTCAAGAACGCGACCGTCGCGCGGACAACGACCGTCCACTGCGACAATACGGAAGAAAGGACGATGCTTGCGCCCAAACTTTTTCATACGAATTCTAACAGACACTTAATAATCTCCCTAGTCAAACGCCTCGCCCGTTTTGTCAAAAACTCGCAAGGCTAAACTTCATTCCGGCTAAAACGGAATACCAATCGGCAATCAACGTCGAATAACCGCTCGGGGACCCGTTCGCAAGTCTCGAAAGACAGAGCAAACGCCACGTTCCGACGCGAAACCAAAAATTTAACGGGCGTTTCCCAATTAAATCCAATTCAGTTATCGAAATTACTTTCTTTTTTTCTTGTTGCGACGCTCTTTCTCAAGGCGCTTACGTTGCGCTTCTCGTTCTTTCGGCGTCAACCGTTTTCCAGTCGATCCCTTTTTGATCGGTCCGGTAAATCCGAACGGATTCATCGCCGTTTGAGCGGTCAACTGCTGAAGACTGCGCATACGGTCGGCGACGCCAAGTCCCGAAAAATTCTTAACCATCCCAGCCATTCGCTGATGCATCGACAGCAATTCCGTCACTCGTTTAACGTCGACGCCGGCTCCGGCTGCAATACGTTTTTTACGACGAAAATCGATGATTTCAGGATGGCGGCGCTCTTGCGGGGTCATCGAATCAATCAAACCGCCAATTTTACGCATCTCGTCGTCGGGATCGACGTTTAACTCGCCAAGAAGACCGCTCAGACGCCCCATGCCAGGAATAAGACTCATAATCTTACCCATGGAACCAAGACGGGACGCCTGTTGCATCTGTTTGCGAAAGTCGTCAAGCGTAAAAACGCCTTTCTCCATCTGCTCCTGTTGGCGTTTAAGTTCATCCTCGTCGAACTTCGCTTGAGCGGTCTCAATGAGGGTTAACAAGTCCCCCATACCGAGCATACGACTCGCCATACGATCGGGATGGAAGTCTTCAAGAGCGTCTAACGTCTCGCCAACGCCGATAAACTTAATCGGAACGCCGGTGATCGCCTTGACGGAAAGAGCCGCGCCGCCGCGAGCATCGCCGTCCAACTTCGTCAAAATAACGCCGTCAAGTTCAAGAACGTCGTTAAAAGCTTTCGCGCTGTTAACCGCGTCTTGACCTGTCATCGCGTCGACGACAAATAAAACCTGATCAGGCTGAACCTTGCGTTCCACTTGCTCCAGCTGCGCCATAAGTTCGTCGTCGATGTGCAATCGCCCGGCCGTGTCAAGTATGACAACGTCGACGCCCTTCTCTTTCGCTACCTTTAAAGCGCGCTTGCAAACGTCGACGGGATCCTTAGATTCGCGGTCGACAAAAACTGGAACGTTTAACTGGGAGCCCAAAACCTCGAGCTGATCGATGGCGGCCGGCCGCTGTAAGTCTGCGGCCACAAACATTGGCTTTCGCCCCGAATCAAGCAGCCGCTTCCCCAACTTACCGCAAGAAGTCGTTTTTCCCGACCCTTGCAACCCGCAGAGCATAATGGTCGCAAACGGCTCTTTAACGGGCAATGTTGAATCAACCGGCCCCATCAACCCTATGAGTTCGTCATTAACGATCTTTAGGATCTGTTGGGTTGGATTTAAAGCGCGAGAAACGTCGGATCCAAGGAATCTTTCCTGAACGCTCGCTATAAAACTATTCGCAACCTCAACGCTCGCGTCTGCTTCAAGGAGCGCTTGACGCACCTGTTCCAGTCCTTCGCGCGCGTTCGATTCAGTAAGACGACCGCGCCCCGTCATTGCGCGGAAGGCGGAACTGAGTCGATCTGTCAACGATTCAAACATAATTTATCCCTGTTTACAGGACGCGTCGCCCCTTAAAACAACGCGCGAAAGTTATCCGTCTCAGGCGCGCGCCACTATTCCCCAAACGCCGATCGCCATGAGCAAGAAGCGCGACGAAAAGGAGAACGAACCAATTTTGTTAATTTTATCGGTAAATACCGATTCCGCAAGGGGGAAACGGTAAAATTTAACTCATCTTTTCTCGCGCTTCGCTCGCGACCTTATCACGCGTCGTTATAGTCGTTAGAACCGACGCCGTTTACAAAAACCTATTAAAACGATTCCGCCGCGTAGAATAATATATTAGTCGCGAGATAAAAGGCGCTTTTCTGCGTAAGTCCCTCGCAATTAGCCGCCGTTACGTTCTCCAGTGCGCAACTGACGTCGTCGGGCGAATAAACGACAATCCAACGACCGTTCCTACGAATCCCCTTTAATCTGGGCGAGGACTCCACAATTACTGGCGGCGCACCGCGTCCATTCTCAACCGTTCTCCTTCGATATTGCAATTTTTCTATACGAAAACCTCCGTATTTTCCGGAAAACAAAGGATCGTCGGCAGGAATGTCCATTAGAATCTCGTCGGGAAAAAGACTTTTCGTTTCTTTTATAAACGACTCCTCGAATTGTTTAGAGGCGCAAACTGCGTCGGCGAACAAAAAACCGCCGCGTTCAAAATATAGGCGGAGTCGCTCGCGTTCCGGTTCCGAAAAGGAAAACGCGTTGCGTCCATGCATAAAAAGCGTGGGATAATCAAACAAGTCGTCAATCTTTGCCGTAGTACGCGGAACGTACAACTGGACGGGAACGCCAAGTTTAACTCGTATCGAACGCATAAGATTAGGGATCGCGCGCGGGGCGCAAGAAGAACCCCCGCCGCATTCAAGGATCGCGACAAAAAGGCTGTTGCGAATATCGGAGTCCTTTTCCAATTCCTCCGCGACGTCGGCGGCAATTTCGTCTTTAAATTTCATTTGACGATTAGTCGCGTAAACGCAAACGTTGATCCCAATGGCAAACGCAGACTCAATTTCCCGTCTAACTCTTTCGGAGACAACCCGCGCCTTTTCCTCCCCGCGAAGTCGATTTTTTGTCGCTTCCCAAAGACAGGACAGCGACGGACGATCCTCGTCGACGCTGGGAAGAGTCCCGTCCTCCTTGGCGACTGGTTTGTAGGCTGGGACGAGAACGACGCTAGTGCGGCAACCAAAATCGATTCCCAGTATGGGGCGAGCCGTCTCGGGATCAACAATCTTTTCGGCCGTCCAAATGGGATGACTAGGATCAAGAAGCTGAAAGTCGCCGCCATCCTCCGCAAGAACTTCCTTCATAAGATCGCGAAAACCGCTCTCAAAAGAAACGTCTCCGTCGATGGCTTCCGCAAAAATAAAACCTCCCTGTTCCAAATACCCGCGAAGATTTCGCGCTAGCATTTCCCTCTTTTTAGGATCGTCAGGAACAGGAGTAGTCGTGCCGCTCATCGACAAAATCGGAGTTTGGAGATAATCGTCAAGAGTCGCCTTTTCAGAATCGATAGTTTGCCAGATTAAATGAGTGTTCCATTCTCGTTCAACCCGAGTCGTTAGGTGAGCGATATCGTTAGGATGCGCGTTCCAATCATCCCCGGTTCCATACTTCAATTTTGAAACAAGAAGAGGCCAACGACCTTTCGACAAAAACAACAGCGCGAAAGACGTCGAAACGCAATTGTTGCCGCCAAGATCTTTCTGAGCGTTCCAAAACTGAGACAACACGCCTTTTCGACGAAGCAAGATTTCGGCGCCTTCACGGTACCAATCGCTCCGACCAACAAAACGATTGGCGGTGAGCCGTCCCACGCGTTCCAGCCCGTAAAGATAATAATAAAAGTACGAATCTACGCCAACCGCATGACCGGGATTTGTTTGGACGCTAAAATGCTTGCCAAGCCAATTCAACCCTCGAGACATTCTCACGGCAATTTCGTCGTCGACGTCCTGACAACAACGAAACGTTTCCCCTTCGATTTTAGCGCGAGCCAATTCCCGAACGCCTGAACAAATCGCCAACGCGGCGACGCCTGCGCAGGTCATGCTGCCGGTTCCATATCCGCTGGGAAAACCTTCCGGGTTGAGAGTGGAAGAACGATAACCCCAGGAGCCGTCCTCGTTTTGCATTCGCAACCAATAGTCTTCCGCGTTTTGCCATACGGAATCGTCAATTTCAACGCCGATCAACTCCGCCTCGTATAAAGCCAAAAGCGCAAATTGAGAATTGGAATTGTCGGCGCGTTCCGACTCTTGATTATCTCCCACATAGGACCATCCGCCGCGATGATCGTTTTGCGTTTTCATCTGACGTTCAACCAACCAGTTGACATTGGCTTCAATCGCGGAACGATACTTCTCCGGATCGGCCAGACAAAAAACCATCGTCTGAATAGATATGGGATACGTTTGATTCTGTCTGACAGGCGTAAAACCGGAAAGATACTCGAGCGCTTTCGCCACCGTCGGATCCTCCTTATCCAGTCCCGCAGTCAGAAGAGCTAAAGCGCAAAGCGCCGTCGTTCCGGGCGCGTAACCTTCGTACTCGTTCCACTCGCCGCCGGAACCTTGTTTTTGTTTCAGAAACGCGACGGCGCCGTCGATCGCCGCGCGAACCGCCTCGGCATTAAGAAGGGTTTCTTCTTTGTTTGGAACGCTCTGTTCTGAATGATCGCTCGCCGACTCGTCAACGTCAGAAACCTCCGTCGCGGTCAAAACGCCGTCTGTGGAAAGAACCGTAGACGACGCATTAATTACCGTCTTCGAAAAACGACTTGCCGCCGTTTCCTGTCCCAATGCAAATAACGATTGAAAAAAGAAGATGTAAGCAAACAGAACAAAAACGCGAAAAATCTTGCCGTCCACGTTGCCTCTGTAATTCACGCGCATCACGTCGTCCTCTAATCTTGTTAATTGGCAGGTCTTTAAAAAAAGACAAAAAAGGACGTCAAACATTCCGGTCGACGATCCGCGAACCAATCAAAACTCAGTTGCGTTTCTCTTTCAGGATAGTCTATTTTAAAAAATTTTCGCAACTAGTCTATCGTTTTTTTCACAAACGTTGCTCGTTTGCGGGACGTCGTTGAGAAACGCTTACGCCAAATAAAACGAAGGCGCTGGTAAAAATGGCGATCCGTCTTAGAATGACGAAATAAACGTAGAAGAAGCGCTATCTACCGAATAAAAAGCCGTCGTTCTCACAAAAAATCAGGACCAAATCGTCATGTCGTCAATCCGCTTTCTACCTCTTGTAGACGCCCATGCTCATGTCAATATGGAAGATTTTGACTCCGATCTGGACTCGCTTTTACATCGTTCACAATGCGGAATATTTCCTCAAATAAAGGGATTCCAAGTAGCGGATCCCGTTTTCAAACCCTTCATAGCGGGTCTGATTTCTCCGGGGGTCGATCTCGCCTCCTCGTTCAAAGCAATTGAACTCGCGCAAAAATACGATTTCGTTTTCGCCGCCGTCGGTTTTCATCCCAATCACGTTGCGCAAGCGACTCAGGATGATTGGGAAGAATGCGAAAGACTCGCCCTAGAGAATCCTAATTCAAACAAAATTATGGCGCTGGGCGAGACTGGACTTGACCGTTATTGGGATTATTCTCCAATTGAACGACAAAGGGATTTTCTAGTTCGAACGCTGGATTTGGGTCTTCGAGCAAATTTGCCGGTTATCATTCATTCAAGAGAAACCAACGGCGAAATAACGGAGCTTCTCCGAGACTTTTACTCCAATGTTCCCAACTCTCCGGAAACGACGCATGGCGTCGTCCATTCTTTTAGCGGGACTCCGGAACAAGCCGAAGAACTCGTCGAACTGGGATTCTACCTCGGTTTCGGAGGATTTGTCACATACACGAACAGAAAATTCGCCGATCTTTGGGAAGCGGCGAGAAGAATCCCCGCCAACCGAATACTTTTGGAAACAGATTGTCCATTTCTGACGCCCCACCCTCTACGCGGCAAACTTGAAAGGAACGAACCATTAACAACAATCTTTGTCGCTAAAAGGCTTGCGGAATTACGCGACGTCTCTATTGCGGAAATAGTCGAACAAACGAATCGAAACGCCGTTCGTCTTTTCAGGCTTCCCTCATTACGAGAAAAGCCTCTCAATTGTTAGATCGATACGACGAGCGTTAAAATAGTATTTTTAATCTTGATTAAACGGCTGCTAAAATATATCGTTTAACTGTGTTTTGAAAAACGAACTTTCCCAACGTTGGCGCGCTGTCTGCGTCTCTCTTCGGAACAAGGAACGAACGCGTCGACAATTGAGTTAATACCCCGTAAAAACCCCTATGAGAAATCATCCTTTTAGTCTGCGAACAACGTTTATCGCTTACTCGGGTCGACTAGCGTTTTTGACGCGAGTCTGCGCCGTTATATTGACGTCCCTTATTCCGGTTGCCGCCGTCGCCCAATCAAACGCGCAAGGAAGCGGAAATGGACGTTCTGCCGTAAGTTCAAGGGCGGGCTCGTCCGCTAAAAACGTCGGAATCGGACAACGCCGCGACTCGTCCGATCGAACCCCCTCGCTTTCGCGCGAGAGCCGAAAGTCGACGCGCGCGACCGACGCGACAACAACCGTTCCCGTCGCGCCAGTTCCTCAACAGCGAACCGTTGCTTCGCAAGAATCTTGCGTATTAGCTTCAGGTCGTAAAAAGGGGACTTGCAACGTTGTCGAGGTATCGCTCGAAGGTTCCGGCGACGTTTTGCAAACTAATCAAAAGGGACAAATTGAACGCGCGGGACTCGAGTTCGTCGCCGGGTTCAAATATGAAGAACTCTTTACAGAGCATACGTCTTCCGGAGCCGTTCGTTCGGTGCGTCAATACGAACAAGCCGGTATGAAGCGAAAAATGGGGGCGTCCGTTACGCGTCCTCTTCTCGACAGTTCCCGAAAGAATATCGTTTCAGATTTCGACGGAAAGAATATCACTATTTACAGTCCGATAGGCGCGATGAAAGCGGAACAGTTCGCCCTTCTCAATGAAGCTCCGTTCAACACGACGTTGCTCGATAGACTTCTTCCCAATAAAGAGGTTAAACTCGGGGACGTTTGGCAAATTCCAACTAATATTTTAGCCGCGCTCTTGGGCGTGGAAGCGGTGGAAAACAATACCGTCCGCTTAACGCTGACGTCGATCGTAGACAATTTCGCGGAAGTTGAACTTTATCTTCAAGGAGGAAAAGACTCGAACGGGAACGAACTCCCCAGCACGTTGGAGTGCGCGTCCGAAGGAGCGAGCGTCGCGTTAGACCTTAACGGCAAATACCAATTTGATATGACTTCCAAGCAAATAACCTGGTTTGGATTGCATATTTCGGAGCATCGCTCGGAAAGCGTGGCGACGCCGGGACTCGAGTGCAAGGTTACGTTAAAAATTTCAGTTGCTCCGTTGGAAGAGCCTGAAAAATTAACCGACGACGTTGTCGCTAAAATGCAGGGAGCGCCGAAACCGGACGCGTTGCGCTTATACTATAACGCTCAAAAAGGACCTTGGAAGTTCCAACATTCGCGACGATGGAAAATGATTGAAGACGCCGACAAAGCCGCCGCGTTATGCTACGTGGATCGCGGAGAAGCAGTCGCCCAATGCAACATCCTGTCAAACGGAAAAATCGATCTAACGACCCAACCGAATTTGGAGGGTTATAAGTCGGAAATTCAAAAGGGACTTGGAGAACGTTTTGTTGAATTCAAACAGGAAGCTGAATACGAAAGTCAAAACGGCGATTCTGTTTACTATGTCGTTGCCGACGGAGTCTTTGAAGAGACCCCGTTCCGCTGGGTGTATTATCTTGTCACCGATAAAGAGGGAAATCAGGCGACGATCATGTTTGAAATACGCGCTGAATTCCTCGACCGATACGACGATTCCGGCAATGAAATAGTGGAATCGTTCCGTCTAATTCCTCGTTCCGCAACGGGGCTTCAAGAGTCGCTGGAAGCGGTCGATAAAACCGGCGTGAAAACGAATCCTCAGACAAACGCTTCAAAAAAGACCTCAACGCATTCCCCTGAGACCAAATAACTTTTTCGTAAACAAACTTTTTTCGGGCGATTTAGCTATTGTCCGAAGTCTTCGCGCTTATCGTCATGAAAAAAACGTCGACAACAAGACCGAAACAAATCAACGACAAAAAAACATTCGAGCCAAGGCGCGGTAATAAGCTGCCTGAATCGGTAAAAAAAAGGCTCGCCAAACAAACGAGCTCCGTCTTGAAAAAAACTTATCCCGCGCCCGCGTGCGCTTTGCGTTACCAAAATCCCTTTGAACTGCTTGTCGCGACGATTCTTTCCGCGCAATGCGCCGACAAGCGCGTCAATGCGGTTACGCCTAATCTGTTTCGTAAATTTCCAGACGCGCGGGCTTTTGCTAACGCTACGGTCGAGGAAATTGGAGAGGCGATCAAAAGTTGCGGTTTTTACAATGCGAAAGCGATCAACATTTCAAGAGCGGCGAAAATAATTGACGAAAAATTTAACGGCGAGATTCCAAACGACTTTGACAGACTCGTCGAACTTCCCGGAGTAGGGCGAAAAACGGCAAATTGCGTCTTAGGCAACGCCTTTGGCGTCGCTTCCGGATTCGTCGTGGACACCCATGTTTTAAGACTAAGTCACAAAATTGGCCTTTCCGACGAAACAACCCCCCAAAAGGTTGAAGAGGATCTCAACGGCTTGTTTGAACAAAGCGAATGGATTGAAACAAGTCATCGATTGATTTTTCTCGGTAGAGAGTATTGCGTCGCAAGACGACCGAAATGCGATATTTGTCCTCTAAACAGCTTTTGTCTTAAACGCCCTTAATTTCTGAAAACAAATGAAAATTCTGCTGACGACCTTAATGCTAATTTGTTCTAACGTCTTTATGACGTTCGCTTGGTATGGACACCTGTCGACGTTAAAGGAGAAATTCTGGCTAGTGGCGGTTTTCGCCAGCTGGGGAGTCGCGTTTTTTGAATACACAATTATGGTTCCGGCAAATAGACTGGGATCGGAAGTAATGACCCTGCCGCAACTGAAAATATTGCAAGAGGCCGTCGCGCTTACAGTTTTCGTTCCCTTTGCTATTTTTTTTGCAAAAGAACGTATCGGCTGGAACTACTTCTGGGGAGCGCTTTGCATTGCTGGAGCCGTGTTCTTTATTTTTAACGATCATTCATCGACGACAAAACCGCAACGGCGCCCAACGTCGGCAATAACGCGGGAAATTGAGCATCAAAAGTCAGAACAAACAAAGGAGATAGAAGGTAACGATGAACGCTTCTGAGTCCGAAATTAGTTATTCTCCGAGAGCGCTAAAAGCAAAAGCCTACTTTGAGCAGGGATATAACTGCGCGCAATCAGTTCTCCTTGCTTTCGAAGGCGAGTTAGGAATAGCTCCCGAAACGGCGGCAAAATTATCGTCTTCTTTTGGAGGAGGAATGGCGAGATTACGCGAGGTATGCGGAGCGGTATCCGGTCTTTTCATGACCTTTGCGGCAATGTACGGAGTGAGCGACCCCAAGGATTCCGAAGGGAAGGCCTCGCAATATAAAGACCTTCAAGAACTCGCCGCGACGTTCAGAGAAGAAAACGGTTCTATCGTTTGCAGAGAACTCCTTGGTTTAACGCGAAACACCTCTGATCCTACCCCAGAAAAGAGAACAGACGATTATTACCGCAAACGTCCGTGCGGCGAACTTGTCGCTTGCGCGACGCAAATAATGGAAAAATACATTCAAAACAAAGAATCGAACGCGTGATTCTTTTCGCCCCACATAAGGAAGAACGACTGGTCTAATTAAGTACCAGCCGCTCTTTATGTCGTTTGCGCCGTCGACGAACGCTACGCGAGGAAAGTTATTTTTTGCCGTCGGCGCGGTCGAACTTCGCCAAAATGTGCTCGAACGTCTCCTCCGCGCCGGGAGAAATAATCGATTCTACTTCTCCGCGATCACATGCGGCGGCGATTGCGGAATCAATCGGCAATTTAACAATCTTGTCGATTCCAAATGAAGCGGCGATTTCCTCAATTTTACTTTCGCCAAAAATCGAATGACGCCTGCCGCAGTCGGGACATTCAAAATAGGCCATATTTTCCACGAGCGCGAGTATTGGAATACTCATCATCTCCGCCATTTTGATCGCTTTTTCCACAATCAAAGAAACAAGATCCTGAGGGGTTGCGACAACCACAATTCCCTTAATCGGTATCGATTGAAATACCGTCAAGGGCACGTCGCCGGTACCGGGAGGCATATCGACGTACATAAAATCAACGTCATTCCAAATAACGTCCGTCCAAAATTGTTTAACGGCTCCCGCAAGAATTGGTCCTCGCCATATAACCGGCGAAGAAGGATCGTCTATCAATAAGTTAATGGACGCCACCGAAACTCCGGATCTCGTCTTAACGGGAACCACGCCAAATTCTGTTCCCGTCATTCTTTCCGAGAGTCCAAACGCTTTCGGAATCGACGGTCCGGTGATATCGGCGTCAAGAATAGCGACTTCATAACCGCGGCGACGCGTCGCGCAGGCGAGAAGCGCGGAAACTAACGATTTCCCCACCCCTCCTTTGCCGCTTACAACGCCGATCACATTCTTGATCGAACTCATTTCGTGCGGTTTTTCTAGGAAGGATTTTGGCTCTTTACGCGAAGGGCAATCCTCCCCGCAAGAGTTACAATCACGAGAACATTCGGGGCTATTGTTGCCGCCGCAACCGTAAGAACAATCGCTCATAACCAAACCTTCCAGCGTTTGCTATCCTAATGGGCGAATAATGCAATAAAAAAATGTAACGACAACGGCAAAAACCGCCAGTTTCGATAAAAGACGTCGCGACAGTTTCAACTACCTTTCGAAGCGACATAACTCTGTATTACCTGGAAAAGCCTCCTGGCGACGTCCAATTTTTCGCCGACGACTCTGGCAAGCGATTTACCGTTCGGGTCCAAGATCTCCACGCGCGACGAAGTTCCATTAATGGAACCCGGATCGTTAACAACAACTAAATCGCAACGTTTCCGATGCAACTTTTGAATGGCGCGCACATGATGATCGGACGTTTCCAGCGCAAAAGCAACAAGCCACTGTCCAAGCCGTCCCATTTCGGGCTCTCGCTTCATTACGCCAAGAGCGGCCATAACGTCGGGAGTTTCGCGTAAACGCAACAAAAGTTCGCCGTTTTTATCAGGAGCGCGTATAAAATCCTCCTTGGACATTTTGTCTTCCAAAACGGTAAAAGGTCGATAATCACAAGGCGCCGCAGCGCCAATAGCCCCGTCGCATTCGTGAAAAACTCGCGTAGAGACCATACGCATCTCTTCAGTTGAGACAACGTTAATGACCTCCGCTTCTTTTGGATATTTTATCTCTACCGGTCCGCTAACTACGACAACTTCATAATTGGCTTCTAACGCGGCTTGCGCAAGAGAAGCTCCCATTCGACCGCTTGACGCGTTCGTCAAATATCGAATAGGATCAAGATACTCGCGAGTTGGACCGGACGTAATCAGTATTCTCGACATTAAATTCGACTAAAACTCCAACTAATAACGCACAAACGAAACCGCTCGACTATCGCTCGTTAAATAACGTTTGAAATCAAGATAAATCACGGCTGCCAAGGTCAATATACTTCTTTGAAGCCATACGTCAAGAGCGGCTCAAAAGAACGTAATTCCGCGTAATAATCCAACCATTAAAAAACGACGCTCGTTCAGTAAACACATTGCTTTTTTCCTCGCGCTGGATTGTCGCTGATATTGAAATATAGCAACCGGAATAATATAATTAAAAGAAGTCCTAAATCCTTCGTGAAAAACGTTATTTATTATTATTTTGGAGTCTTGAGCCTCCTTTCCGTCGAAACCTGTTATTAAAGCGGTCTCTGAGAATCAAAAAACAAAAAGCAATATTTAAGAGAAAATAACGATGCGGCAACAGTTCCATTTTCTTTCATTCGAAAAAATTAAACGTCTCTGCTTCCGTTTTAGCGCCTGGATCATTCTCCTCCTTACGTTGTTCCCGCCATACGAGCGCCCCTTCGCCCTATCTCGAACGCTTAATGAATCTTTATACGCGCGGGAAAAACCGAAATCTGCGTTGATATTTAGTTCAAAGAGTGAAATCTCCGACGCAGCGAAAAAAGGGGCGGATCGTGGCAAAACGATCGAAAAAGATCCTGCGGAAGAATCACCGGACGTCTTATCCCAAAATGTTACCGTTCAAAATGAAGAAAAGGCGTCGCCTTTAGACGTTCCTCAAGCGGTTGCGCAAGAATCGCTTTCCTCCGGCTCGACGCCTTCGGGATACGTTTCAACCCGCGCAAGGATGATCGACGTGCTTATAGACATGCGGCACGCCTATGATTATTCCGATTATCCTCTAACCATAGACGACCGACAGTATCACCGAATCTATTCGTTTCACCAAGCCTTCGCTTATTTAAAAAGTCAAGGCCTTCAAATCGAAAAATACGAATCCGACGAACCATTAAGCGAAGAATACTTGTCAAGATGCAAAACGTTGTTTCTCAACCTTCCTTCTGGCGACAAAGAACCATTTTTATTATCTGAACTTATTGCAATTAAAAGATATATCGAAAAAGGAGGATCCGCGTTTTTTATTGTGGAACACACCAACTGCTACTTCCATCAGTCTCGTCTAAAACCTCTTTTCCATGAACTGGACATCATCCCTCAGTACTACGGCATATGCGACGCGACTCAAAACATTGGTTTGGGCTACGGCTGGATTTATCTCAACAAATTCACGCCCAATCCGATTACTAAGAATCTGCGTCAAATCGCGTTTCAAACCGGCGGCGGGGTCGATCCTCGAAACGCCGTGGTTTGGTCAAGCGACCAGTCTTGGCAAGACGCCGCAAACATACCAAGTTACGGCGAGGCGGACTTGGGATATTTCGGAAACTTCTCTCAGGATGAGGGCGAACTTGTCGGATCCAGCGGCGCCGTTCTCGCCAAAGAAATCGGACTTGGCAAAGTTGTCGTCGTCGGCGATCAAAATATTTTTTCCTCTTTTTTTCTGCAATACTTAGACAACTACCGACTATGGATTAATTCTTTCGCTTGGCTTCTGGACAATCCGGAACTGGCGAATCCTCAAAGATATATCGAGGCGGGTACGAAAACCAGACGAATTATTTGTTGGGAAGAACTCGGACGAAACGCCAAAAAATTTGGAAATCCGGATTCCAGAGGTTATTACAACCTCTATGCTTTTTTGTGTCGGTATTTCAATGTTTTCTGTATTGCCAACGACGATTCTGAACTAGGTCTTGATTCCAATGTTTTACTTTGGCTCGACGCAAGCGAAAAAACCTCTGAGGAAGCCGTTAGATACGCCTGCAAACAGATAGAGGAAGGACGAACGCTACTTATTCTCGATCCCTCGGAGGGAATATTTGACAACGAGAACGAACCGATTGTCTCTATTATCCGAAAATTGGATAATAAAGGAATTCGAGCTAACGAGGATAACGAGCGCAAAATTGACGACAAGAAAGGGGAAATCAATTCGAGATCGGAGAAGATCGTTAAATTCTCAAACGGGGGAAAGATCGTCGCGCTACATGGCGACGTTTCGTTTGATAATTCAAGCGTTCCCGCTCCCGAGGCAAAGATGCTCTTTTCACAACAAGAAAACCTTAAAGCGTTGCTGGAAGTAATAGACCGCGAATTAAAAGACAAGAAATGAAATAATAATAATTCGACTTATTGTTATTTCTCGCTTTTACCAATTCATCATGATGTCTTCCTCGCGGTCTGATTGATCGGGAACAAACTTGGGATAAAAAACGTGATGCAACCCCTCGGTTACGGGAATCAGCGCTTCTTCAGTCTCATGTTGAGTCAAAACAACGTTTTCGCCAAGTTTTCGAACCCTGCTTTCCGCTACCGTCACATAAAGCTCGTCGACGACGTAACGTAGCGCGGGAAACACAAAACAAACGGCTATCGACGCGCCCGCTATCGTCGAAATCACCATATCGGACAAGTTGCTCTTGTCGCTTTCCCTACGTCTATTAGTCTGTTTGTAGTCTTCTCCCCGCGAAAAACCGCGCGGCATACAAGCGCGAAACGCGCTAATCGTAAAACGTCCTATCAAAACGGGAGGTTCGGAAACGATCATCGCCGCCTTGTAAAGCGCGTTTGCAAAGACGCCGCGTTCTGGTTTTTCTTGTTCGACAATCTCTTCCCAATAGAATTCGTCCAATTCGACGGTCGAAGGAACGCGACCGAGCAATTCCGCTAAATATCGTTCTTCGGCGCTTAAAGTCGGTTCATTTACGCGATCTTCTTCATCTAACTCGACCGAATAGCTAGTCCCGGTCGAACGCGACATAACCGTTCCAAATTTTGGAGCGATTACTTCTTCGCCTGAAGGAGCAAACTCGACGGAATCGGTTGTCGGTAAAGAACGCTCTAAATCGGGAGTTCGAATAACGTCAAGCGTTCCGTTCTCCGCGTCCTTTGGAACTTCGAGAGGAGGAACGTGTTGCCAGTATACTGATTTGCCAAAACGACTCTTAAACGGAGTAAATTGAAGAAAGTCTGACCCGTACAAAACCCCGACGCATTCGTAACTCGCGGGAATGTCCGTTGAAATCTGAAAAGGAACAAACTTATTCCCGCATTGCGCGAGACACAGTTCTTTTTCTTCAGCCGAACGAGTCTTTAAGAGGAAAGCGGTCGAATTCTCCTTAGAGACGTCGATCGATCGCAATCGACCGGTAGTATAAGCGAAAACTTTTGATACGCGAATCGCGGAAGATTCAAAACGCGCTCCGCTGGACGAACAAAAAAACGCGCTCTTGGATTCATCGCGACCGGCGGAAGAAAAGGAAACGCCAAACTGCGGAATTTTAGAACGAATCGTTTTTGAAAACTCTACGTTAGAAATAGCAAAAGCGAGTTGAACGTCTTCATGATCAAGGGAAAAAATAGATCGAGACTTGTGAATAAAACGTCTTGCAGACTCTTGACGTTTTGCCTGACGAAAAGCCGCTTCGTCCGACAATAATTCGCTCGCGCGTTTGAAAATGAGACCGCTATCTCCTCGGGTGCGCGGAGCTTCAACAATTTTGGGAATAAAGTCAAATCGGCGAGCGCGACGTTCATTCGCTTGAAGAGAAGACGAATTCCGGGTGGACGAGCCGGAATCGCCAACGACGCCGTCGCTGGCGGGGGATCTGCGCAAAGGAGGTAAATCTTCGGAAGAAACGTCGACAAAACGCGCGTCCGCAACGTCGTCGGTTTTCCCGTTAGGAATAGATTTCTCTTTTTTTTCCCTACCCCAAAGAGAAATCAAGCGCTGCGTCCACCGTCTCGAGGAAGCGAAGATTCCCCAATCATAACTTGTTTCAGAACGCATTGCGTCAGACAATTCGGCAAAAGCGTCCGCAAGTTCGGAATCGACGCGCATACGCTCTTCAAGCGCCGCCGACTCTTCCGAACCCAAACGACCGGTCAAATAGTCGATTAAAAGGTTGCGTTCTGATAAATCCATATTGTCTAAATCACCGCCTCGCGGCGTCGCGTCAACGTCCTCCGTTTTAAAAGTCGCGCGCGGCGGAGATCTTCCGGTCGATTACGCGCCGCAGGGGCAAATTATGGAAGTCCCTTGATCTCGGTATAACTCGGGATGCTCGCTAAAGAGGTAAAAACTCAATTGCTCCAACGCTCTCGACACTCGACGCGACACCGTGGAAATGGTCAAATTTAGAGCATCCGCCACATTTTGACGCGTCCAGCCTTGAAAAAAGACCAGTTCCAACACCTGTCGAAATTTGGGCTGTAGCTTAACCAACGCTTGACGAACTGCAACAATTGTGTCAAAACGCTCGATCTCGCGCGAGGGATCGTCTTCCCTTCCCTCAATCTCGTCGACCATCGTCCCCTTTTCATCGTCCAAACCATACGGAAAGTCAAGAGACGCGGCGGAACCATTGCGGCGAGTTTTACGCAGGAGATCGATCGTTTGAGTTAAAGCAATCCGATAAATCCACGGATGAAATCGCCGAGAAATATCAAACTTATCTAGTTTTCGCCATACTTGAGCAAAAACCGCCTGCAAAGCCTCCTCAATCTGATCTTCGGAAAGAGAATAACGACGTCTAAGAAAATGCGCTAAACTCGATCGATAACGGCGCGTCAATTCCTCAAAACAACGCTGATCGTTAAATAATCGATATTCGCGCACAAGTTCTTCGTCGGTAAAATCGCCCCAGTGGGGAACGCAAACGATAGTTTCGGAAACAACGTTCATCATTGACCTGCGAGGGACTGCGGCGCTCGTTGGCAAAATCGTTGAAACAAAAGACTCGCTTCATTTCAACGCTTTCAAAACAATACTCCACGCCTAGTACAGTATACAAAGGAAACGACTTTTTAAAAAAGACCAATTTCAACATTTTTGAGGAAAAAAGTCATTTTTCTGGATAGTCGCTACAATAAAAGACGTTAAACGTCTTGACTCAAATTTAATTGTTTAACGCGTCAAATGGGGGGAAGACGCGAAAACCTAAAACCACGTTCCCAGGCTGGGCGAAGCGAGAAGCGGCAACGAATAATAAACGCATACTTGCCGCCTGTTACTATAGTACGTAAAAGAAACGTACTTGTTGCTAAAAATTTTAAAATTATTTTAAAAAACCACATTGACTATCGCCGTCAACTGCTAAGAAGCGACCAGATTCTACGGCAACCCTTCCCTGGAAATAATTTCTTCAAAATCGCCCTATCGCTTTGGAAGAAAAAAAACTATCATCGTTCCGCGCGTTCGACGCAGGAAACAATGTCGGCGTTCAAAGGCATAAAGAGTTACTGCGACGAAAAGAGTCGTTTCGTGATTAACGCCTATTATTCAGCGTGAATAAGACTCGGTAATGACAAACAAAAACGGAAAAACAAGAAATCAACGATTATCCTTACGACAAGGCGTCTTATCGTTCGTTTTTGCAACGTTCGTCGTCTTGAGTTTTTCCGGATGCAACGCCGTTAAACGACGATTAACAATAACGTCGGAACCGTCCGGGGCGCTTGTATACCTCAACGACAAAGAAATAGGGAGAACGCCAATTTCTCAAAACTTTGTCCACTCGGGCACGTACAAAATACGATGTTGCAAAGAAGGATTTGTAATGGAAGAGACGTATTACAAGGCGGGAACGCCTTGGTATCTCTACCCAGGATTCGATTTCGTCTCTGAAAATTTCGTACCGGGCGAAATTAGAGACGAACAGCATTGTCACGTTGTCCTGACGCCTAAGCGTGAAATTACGCCTGAAGAGATCAAGGATTCTGCGATCAGGTTGCGCGACGAGGCTCACGATAAGTTTCAATTCAACATGGCGGAATAGTTTGTCTCTCTCGGGAGTCAACCGCGTTAAAAGAGCGCCCTCTTCTCAACTTGACTCCAAAACCTCCTTTAATTCGCTAAAAAGCATATTTTTTCATAATAATTGCTCAAAAAGAATAAAAGGGCCCGCTTCCCCCTTGTGAGAATGAAAAAGTCTAGTAGAATGGGTCGCAAACCTTGAACAAAGGAAAGCGCTCGACGGTTCCGTCTCGTTGCCTTTGGTCGATTCGCGTATGCGTCTCGAGGTCGTTACAACACGGTTATTCAAGGCGACAATTCGCCAAAACGGCTTAAAAGCCGTTTCTAGTTCGCGCAGTGTTTGCGTTTCGATCGTTTCTCTTTTGTTGGCGCGAGCGTCGTGGCGTTTTTGTCGCGTTTTGTTTCCGAGGTCTAAAGTCGCGATTTTTGTTTGGCGCTGTTATTCGTCTTTGGACAAAGGAAACAAGTTTTCCTCAAGGAAAACGTCGGCCTTATTTCGCCGACTTACGGGTAAAAATAGAAAACACAGTAAAAAGGTTGCCGCGATGGAAAAATCGATGACATTAACGCACAAAACGTTCATGGCTAAACCCGGCGAAGTTGAACGGAAATGGTACCTTGTCGACGCGACGGACAAAGTTGTCGGTCGTCTCGCCAGCGATATCGCCATGATCCTTATGGGCAAGCACCGCCCGACTTATACCCCCCACGTCGACACGGGCGATTACGTCGTTGTCACCAACGTTGACAAAGTCGTCTTCACCGGACGCAAGTGGGAAAACAAACGTTACACCTGGACCACCGGTTACACGCGTCTGCGTAGCGAGTCAGCCGCCGAACGTATGGCCAAGCATCCGGAAATGATCCTTCGTGAAGCTGTTCGACGCATGCTTCCGAAAAATAAACTTGCCGTCAAAATGCTCGGCAAACTCAAGTTGTACAACATCCGCATTTTGCTCAGCAACCGGAAATTATTGAGATTGGCGTCAAGAAGTGATTCGCGAATAGGTCTAGTTATACGATATAAGGATTAAAACAATGATTAAACGCGGCAACTACGTTATTGAAGGCAACGGCAAAAACGACAAATTGGGAACCGGTCGTCGTAAGACCGCCATCGCGCGCGTTCGCATTCGCGCCGGTCAAGGTCGTATCAGCGTCAACAATCGGGAATTTGAAGAATTCTTCCGTTCTCTTCAACTCCGCAACGCGGTCCTCGCTCCTCTGGTGGCCACCGAAAAACGCGATTCCGTAGACGTCGTCATCACCGTCTGCGGCGGCGGAACAACCGGTCAGGCCGACGCGTGCAAGTTAGGCGTCGCTCGCGCTCTTAAAGAATACGATCCCGATTGCGAAACCGTTCTTCGCGAAAAGAGCCTTCTTACCCGCGACGCTCGTGAAGTCGAACGTAAGAAGTACGGTCTCCGCAAAGCCCGTCGCGCGACCCAATTCTCCAAGCGTTAATTTTACGCAAAGCATTCGCGGCGCGGCTTGTTGAGAAATTGGCGAAACTGCCGACTAAAAAGGTCTCCTTTTCGGGAGACCTTTTTTGTTTTCTACACGCGACAATTAGCCGACAAAAGATCAACTCAACTGTCGTCAACTTTTCTCCGCAAAAAACGAACAAATTTGGATATCTTTTGAAAGAACGTTTGAAAAAACAATTCGGTTAAGCTAAAATGAGAGGGAACTGAGATTCTTCTTCTGACGAGACGCTCGACAAAGCCTTCTCGTCTATGAACTACCCCTCAACCAGGAGTTTATTGAGTAATGCTTCAAAAACGTAAAGGGAATCAAACGCTTTGTCGCGGTCAAATTGACGGTTGCGCATATTCGGTGGTTGACAATGGCGGCGTCGATTATTTTTACGGACTGGCGATTCCAACTGAGGGCGACAACGCTCGAATGCAGATTTTTTCCGCGTTTGAACGTCTTGAAGCCGCTCTGGAAGAAACGGACGCATGTTCGCTCGTGAACCTCAATATTTTCCTGCGTGAAATCGGGGACAAGCAGCTCGTTCGCGCCATTATGAACGAGAAATATGGAGACTTCCTGATTCCTGCGACGACTTTTGTCGCGCAAAAGCCCTGCGACGCCAGTCAGGCGGTTGTCGTTGAAGCAACTGCGGTCAATTCCAGCAGCGAAGAAAAATCGCTTGCCGTCAGCGTCTATAACCAGGGCGAACATGCGACCATCGTCGAATACGACGGCGTTTCTATCGGTTTCTTCGGCGGCTTTATCCCCGGAGAAGAATCGGTCGGCGCTTATGCGCGCTCCTTCGACGCGTTCGCGAAGATGCGCTCGGAAATCGAAGCAAACGGTTTCCTTTTCCCACAAGTTTTTCGAACGTGGCTTTATCAGGGGCATATCGTTCTTGAAGAAGGGGACACGCAACGTTACAAAGAGCTCAACCGCGCGAGGTCGGATTTCTTCTACGGAACGAGATTCATCGAACAGTATCTGCCGAAAAACTTTCCTCTTGGCGCCGTCTACCCGGCAAGCACCGGCATTGGAGCGGACGACGTTGATATTGCGATGAGTTGTCAAACAATTCAAACGGCTCGAAAGGACGTGTTCGTCGTTCCGCTTGAAAACCCCAATCAGACGCCGGCTTTCGATTACGCTGAATTCTATAGTCCCAAAAGTCCAAAATTTTCCAGAGCGTGCGCCGTCAGTTTTAACGACCGTTGTTCCGTCTATGTTTCCGGAACGGCAAGTATCGTCGATCAAAAAACTGTGTTTATCGACAATCCCGTCGGACAAACGAATCAAACTCTGGACAATATTGCCGCGTTAATCTCTGGAACCAATTTGCAAAAACATGGAGTTGAAGGATTTGACTCGGATCTTGCCGATCTTGCCGTCGCGCGCGTATACGTTAAAAAAGCCGAGTTTTTAGATTCCGTCCGTAACGTGTGCGAGCGACGTCTCGCCAACGTTCCCGTTGTCTACACTTACGCCGACGTCTGTCGCGACGATCTTCTCGTAGAAATCGAGGGCGTCGTCTCCTGCAGGAAGAGTTAAAACGTCAATAATCAAGAGAATGAATGAAACAAAACGACGCATGCGGATTGCGTCGTTTTTTGTAGACGGTTGTTCGCCGCTTATGGTAGATGTGAAGCCTTGTTAGAGGGCGCAAAAATGCAATTTAAAGATTCAAGTACAAACGCTTTTTATCAAAAGATTTCCGCCTTTATTCCCCGAAATCGCCTCTTCACGGACCCGCTGAAGACCCTCGCGTGGGGAGCCGACGCCAGTTTCTATCGACAATTGCCGCAAATGGTCGTCTTTCCTAAAGACGAAGAGGAAACAGCCCGCGTTTTAAAAACGGCCAATGAACTCGGCGTTCCCGTCGTATTTCGAGCGAGCGGCACAAGTCTGTCCGGCCAGGCGTCTACAAAATCCGTTCTCCTTGTCGCCGGACAATTATGGGAAAAATACGAAGTTCTGGACGACGGAGCAAGAATTAAACTCCAACCGGGTATTCTCGGAGGTCGCGTCAACGAAATCTTAGCGAAATACGGACGAAAATTTCCGCCCGACCCCGCCTCGATTAATGCGGCGCGCGTGGGCGGCGTTATTTCCAACAACGCGTCCGGCATGAATTGCGGCACGCATGCTAACAGCGAACGCGTTATGGAATCCGCGAAACTAATTTTCGCAGACGGCACGATTCTCGACGTCGCCGATCCTAAGTCGCGCGAAGACTTCTCCAAAAACAAACCTGATTTTTTGAAGCGACTTCTTGAAATCAGAGATTCCGTCCGAAACGACGCCGAACTTTTCGAGCTAATTGAAAGGAAATACCGAATCAAAAATGTCACCGGATTGAATTTGCGACCTCTAATAGCTTACGACGATCCCTTCGACGTCATTTCCCGATTAATAGTCGGCTCTGAAGGAACGCTGGCGTTCTTGGCGGAAGCGACGATGAAAACGGAAAAGATTCCCGCGCGCCGCGCCAGCGCGATGATCTACGCCAACACGCTTCGCGAAGCGTGTTGCGCGGTCCAAATATTGAAAAAAGCCCCCGTCGTTAGCGCGGAAATTCTCGACCGTAAGGCGTTGCGCTCAGTCGAAGATTCTCCCAGCGTTCCGGATTTCATCAAAGATCTTGGACCGGACGCCTCCGCAGTATTGCTTGAAACAAAAGCGGAAACAGTCGAAGAATTAGAGACACAAATTGAAGAAATCAAATCGTCTCTCGCCGATTTTCCTCTCCTCTTCCCCGTCGAATTCACGGAAGATCCCAAAATATACGGAGCCTGGTGGGCGATGCGTTCCGGCGTTTTTCCAACGGTTGGGGGTATGCGCGATTTAGGCACGACCGCGCTCATCGAAGACGTCGCGTTCCCAATCGACGTACTCCCGGAAGCGACGGTCGAATTACAGGCTCTCATTGACAAATACGGTTATAAGGACGGGGTAATTTACGGACACGCTCTGGAAGGCAACTTCCATTTCGTTCTCAATCAGCGTTTCGACTCTCAAGCGGAAATCGACCGCTATAAGGGATTAATGCTCGAAGTCGTCGATTTGGTCGTCGACAAATATCACGGCTCTCTCAAGGCGGAACATGGAACCGGAAGAAACATGGCTCCGTTTGTCGAACGAGAATGGGGAGCTAAAGCGTTTTCCGTCATGAAGGAACTAAAAACGCTCTTCGACCCCAATAACGTTCTCAATCCCGGCGTAATTTTCAACGACGACCCGGAATGCTATATCAAGGATTTCAAACCGCTCCCGCAGACGAATCCTATAGTCGACAAATGCATCGAATGCGGTTTTTGCGAACCGAATTGTTTAACGTGCGGCAACACCTTGTCGTCGCGCCAACGAATTGTCGTTCGTCGCGAAATTTCCCGGCTCAAACGCGACCAATCCGATCCGGCAAGACTTGACGCGCTGCAACGCGCTTATCGCGTTCCGGGAGAAGCGACCTGCGCCGGAGACGGCTTGTGTTCGACGTCGTGCCCCATGGGGATCAACGTCGGAGAATTGACTCACGCGTTACGCGAAGAAAACGCGCCGAAAGGAA
>CAMZEO010000027.1 GCA_947305735.1 uncultured Planctomycetales bacterium
AAATGCGAGAAATGCGACTTCTGCAAATGCTAAGACTGTTGCAAATGCGAAGACGGTTGCAAATGCGAAGACGGTTGCAAATGCGAACCCTGCGAATGTTGCGAATGTGAAGTCAAATGATTTGAACTAAACGGCGTTCGCTGTTTTCACTGCAAGAGGCGCGTCAATCGATCGATTTGGCGCGCCTTTTTAAATGTCTTTTAAGGTCGATCTCATAGGGACGACGATTTTGCATCAACAAATTCTCTGATTTTTTCCAATAGTCCGCCTACGTCTTCATTCGGAAAAACGCGAGTTATTATGACGTTTCTTCTTCGACGATCATCAAAAAATTTCTAAAAAATTCGTCGTCGTCGCTTGACGGCGCCAAAACGGAGCGCTACAATCCGCGCTCAGTAAACCGTTGACGCGGGGATAACGGCAACCACGCCTTTACAGAGAGCCTGCGACGCTGAGAATCAGGCAAGAAACGAATTGTCAAATGGGCCGCCGAGGGCGCGCGGAAATGAGATTCTTTCTCAAAGTATGACGCGACGTGCAAGCAGACGTTACATGCTGCGGATATGATGGTATCCTGCTAACCTACAGAGTCGAAGTCTGTATAAATTCGAGGCGGCGCCGCAGTTTTTGCGCGTCGGTCGCGTATATTGTATATATTCGTCCTTGATAGTTGGGATCCGCCATTCTGTCAAGGACGTTTTTTTGTTTGAAAAACTCCTTGACCGCGCAACGCAATCGTTTTTTTTACGACGGGAGTTCAAACAAAATGCAAATCCTTCCTGATCTCGCGGAAGTCAAGCGGATCGCGTCGACCGAACAATACGACGTTTTTCCGCTGAGTTGCGAAATTCTTTCCGATTTCATCACGCCTATCGAGGCGATGCGCATTCTCAAAAATATCTCCTCGCATTGCTATATGCTCGAGTCGGCGCAGGCGAACGACAAATGGGGGCGATACACCTTTCTCGGATTCGATCCGAAGTTGGAGATCACGTGCCTCGACGGCGAAATGAAGATTGGAAACGTCGCGATCAAGACGAACGATCCGACGTCCTATATTCGCCAGATTCTCGCCGAACACCGAAGCCCGCGAATCGAGTCCCTTCCATCCTTCACCGGCGGTCTTGTCGGCTATTTCTCCTACGACTACCTCTGCTATAAAGAGCCGACCGCGCGGTGCGACGTCGACGACGCCGAATCGTTCAAAGACGTCGACCTTATGTTGTTCGACAAAGTGATCGCGTTCGACAACGTTCGCCAAAAGATCGTCCTGATCGTCAATATGGCTCTTAACGACGTCGAAGTCGGCTACAACAAAGCTGTTCTCGAACTCAAACAGCTTGTCGACCTGCTCCGAAACGGCAAGAAAAAAGTCGAGCCGGCCGGCAAACTCCGCGGCGAAGTGACGCGACTCTTCGACAAAGCGCAGTATTGCGACATGGTCGAACGCGCCAAGCGCCATATTCGCGAAGGGGATATCTTCCAGATCGTTCTTTCCAACCGCCTGTCCGTTCCGTTTGAAGGAAGTCTTTTAAACGCCTATCGAATTCTCAGAACGATCAATCCGTCGCCGTACATGTTCTACTTCTCCGGCACGGACGTCGAACTCGCGGGCGCGTCCCCTGAAACGCTCGTCAAGTTGGAAAACGGCGTTTTGCACACCTTCCCGCTCGCCGGAACGCGTCCCAGAGGCAAAACCGACGAGGAAGATCAGGCGCTGGAACAAGAGCTCCTGGCCGACGAAAAAGAACTCGCCGAACACAACATGCTCGTCGACCTTGGACGCAACGACCTGGGCAGAATCAGCAAATTCGGGACGGTTCAGGTGGAAAAACTCCGCTCGATCGAACGTTTTTCGCACGTCATGCATATCGGGTCGACGGTGCGCGGCGAAATTCGCGACGACAGAGACGCGATCGACGCCGTCGAAGCGGTTCTTCCGGCGGGCACGCTCTCGGGCGCGCCCAAAATCCGCGCGTGTCAGCTCATCGGCGCGCTCGAGCGCAATAAGCGCGGCGTCTACGGAGGAGCGATCGGGTACCTGGACTTCACGGGCAATATGGACGTGTGCATCGCGATTCGCCTGATCTATAAGAAGAACGGTCGCGCGTTTGTGCGCAGCGGCGCGGGAATCGTCGCCGACTCGGTTCCGGAAAAAGAATATGAAGAATGTCTGAACAAGGCGAAAGCGTCGCTTCAGGCGCTCGAACTCGCGCAGGAGGTTGAACAATGATTCTGATTATCGACAATTACGACAGTTTTTCGTACAACCTCTTCCAGTATATCGGCGAACTCAACCCCGAGATCCTCGTGATTCGAAACGACGAAAAGACCGTCGACGAAATCGCGGCGCTCGATCCGAGTCATATCGTTATTTCGCCCGGCCCCGGTCGTCCGGAAGACGCCGGCGTTTCAATCGACGCGGTCAGAGCGTTGGGAAAAAGCGTTCCGATCCTTGGCGTATGTCTTGGGCATCAGGCGATTTGCGCGGCGTTTGGCGCGACGATCACCTACGCGAAACAACTCATGCACGGCAAGACGTCCGAAGTTGAATTCAACGTCGCGACGCCCTTGTTTCAGGGCATGCCGACCGTCGCGCCCGTCGCGCGATATCATTCGCTCGCGGCGGATCCGCATACGATTCCCGAAACGCTTGCGATCACGGCGGTTACTCGCGACGGCGAGGTCATGGCGGTTCAGCACAAAGCGTATTCGATCTTCGGCGTTCAGTTCCATCCGGAATCGATTCTCACCCCGGACGGCAAGACAATGCTCGCCAACTTCTTAAAGGAGGGCAAGCCATGATTAAAGAAGCTATCGTCAAAATCGTCAATAAAGGCGATCTCGCTTACGACGAGGCGTTCGCCGTCATGAACGAAATCCTCGGCGGGTCGACGACTCCAACGCAAAACGCCGCGTTTCTCGCCGCGCTTTCGACGAAAAACGCCACGATGGAAACAATCGACGAAATCGCCGGTTGCGCCGCCGCCATGCGCGCGAAAGTCGAACGCGTTGAAACGGGCATGGAGATCTTCGAAATCGTCGGCACCGGCGGAGACGGCGCGCACAGCTTCAACATCTCGACCGTTTCCGCGCTCGTCGCGGCGTCGGGGGGCGTGAAAGTCGCCAAACACGGCAATCGCGCCGCGTCGTCCAAATGCGGAACCGCCGACTGTCTCGAAGCGCTCGGCGTCAACATCATGCAGTCGCCAAAACGCTGCGTCGAACTGCTGAACGAAGTCGGCATGTGTTTCTTCTTCGCGCAGAAATATCACGCGTCGATGAAATATGTCGGCGCGATTCGCAAAGAGCTCGGATTCCGAACCGTCTTCAATATTCTCGGGCCGTTGTCGAACCCCGGTCTGCCGACCATGCAGTTGCTGGGCGTTTACGACGAGCGGCTCGTCGAACCCCTGGCGCAGGCGTTGATCAATCTTGGCGTCAAGCGCGGCATGGTCGTTTACGGTCGCGACAAACTCGACGAAATCTCCGTTTGCGCTCCGACGGCGATCTGCGAAATTCGCGACGGCTGGACGAAATCGTATTCGATTACGCCCGAAGAGTTTGGACTTCAACGTCGCGAAAAGAGCGAGCTCAAAGGGGGCGAACCGGAAGAAAACGCGCGAATCGCTCGCGCCGTTCTATCGGGCGACTCGGGCGCCAAACGCGACGCGACGCTGCTCAACGCGGGCGCGTCCTTATATATCGCGGGCAAAGTCCAAAACGTAGCCGAAGGAATCAGTCTGGCGGCGGAACTAATCGACTCGGGCAAGGCGCTTGCGACGCTCGAACGGTTCGTCGAAGTCAGTAATCGACCGGAGGAGAAGCCGTGACGATTTTAGATCAACTTGCCGAAACGGCGAAAGAACGCGTCGACGCGGCGAAAAAACGCGTTTCGCCCGACGAGCTCAAAAAACGAGCGCTCGATCTGCCGAAAGGCGATTTCGCGTTTGAACGCGCGCTCCGAAAGCCGGGCGTTTCCTTCATTTGCGAATGTAAAAAAGCGTCCCCGTCCAAAGGGCTTATCGCGCCGGACTATCCCTATCTTCAAATAGCGAAAGAGTACGAAAAAGCGGGCGCCGACTGCGTTTCCGTCCTGACCGAACCGAGCCGGTTCCTCGGCTCCGACGATCATCTGCGCGAAATCGCCGACGCGATCAATATCCCGTGTTTGCGCAAAGACTTTGTCGTCGACGAATATATGCTCTACGAAGCGAAAGTTCTCGGCGCGTCGGCGGCGCTTCTGATTTGCGCGATTCTTGACGAAGAACAACTCAAAGAATATCAAGCGATTTGCGAGACGCTCGGCTTGTCCGCGCTTGTCGAAACGCACGACGAACGGGAAGTCCAAACGGCTTTGCGCGTCGGCGCGAGAATTATCGGCGTCAACAATCGCAATTTGAAAGATTTCTCCGTCGACGCGTCCAACAGTCGCAACCTTCGCGCGGCGGTTCCTCGCGAGACGCTCTTCGTCTCCGAAAGCGGAATCGCAAGTCGCGAGGACGTCGAGAGTTTGCGTCAAATTGGAGTCGACGCCGTTCTGGTCGGCGAAACGCTCATGCGCGCGCCGGACAAAATCGCAAAACTTGCGGAATTGCGAGGTTAACGGCGATGAAAATCAAGATTTGCGGACTGACGAGGCTCGTCGACGTCGAAGCGGTCAACGCGCTCAAGCCGGACTACGTCGGATTCGTGTTCGCGCCGACAAGCAAGAGACGCGTAACGCCCGATCAGGCGGCGGAACTCAAACGCGCGCTCGATCCGACGATCGAAGCGGTCGGCGTCTTTGTCGACGAAACGCCGGAAAACGTCGCGAAACTCCTCGACGACGGCGTGATCGATCTCGCTCAGCTTCACGGTTCCGAAGACGAAGGCTATCTTCAAGAGTTGCGAAAACTTACGACCAAACCGATTATCAAGGCGTTTCGCGTTCGCTCGGAACAAGACGTTCTCGACGCGGAAAAAAGCCCCGCCGACCATATCCTCCTGGACGCGGGCGCGGGAACCGGAACGACGTTCGACTGGTCGTTGTCGCGTAAAGTTCGCCGCCCCTATTTTCTTGCCGGAGGACTGAATCCCGACAATATCGACGCGGCGCTCGAACTCAATCCCCACGCGGTCGACGTCAGCTCGGGCGTGGAAACCGACGGGTTAAAAGATCAAAAGAAAATGGCGGAATTTATCGCCGCCGTAAGAAAGAAGGACATAAAATGACTAATCCCAACGGTCGATTCGGCAGACACGGCGGACAATATATTCCCGAAACGCTTATGAACGCCGTGATCGAACTCGAAAAAGCGTACGACCATTTCAAAAACGACCCCGACTTCAATCGCGAACTGACGGCGCTGCTCGACGAATACGCGGGCCGACCGTCCCTGCTCTACTACGCGGAGAAAATGACGCGCGATCTTGGGGGCGCGAAAATCTATCTCAAACGCGAAGACCTCAATCATACGGGTTCGCACAAAATCAACAACGCGCTCGGTCAGGCGCTCCTTGCGAAGAAGATGGGCAAAAAGCGGCTCATCGCGGAAACGGGCGCGGGGCAGCACGGCGTCGCGACCGCCACGGCGGCGGCGTTCATGGGCCTCGAATGCGTCGTCTTTATGGGCGAGGAAGACACGAAGCGACAAGCGCTTAACGTCTATCGCATGCGGCTGCTCGGCGCGGACGTCGTTCCGGTCAAGTCGGGCACCGCGACGTTAAAAGACGCGGTCTCTCAAGCGCTTCGGGAATGGACGTCGCGCGTCGAGGACACGCACTATTGTCTCGGCTCCGTCATGGGGCCTCATCCGTTCCCGACGATCGTGCGCGATTTCCAGGCGGTCATCTCCAAAGAAATTAAAGCGCAGATTTTGGAAAAAGAAGGACGCTTGCCCGACGCGATCGTCGCGTGCGTCGGGGGCGGATCGAACGCTATCGGCAGCTTCTATCATTTTATCGAGGACAAGAGCGTTCGTCTTATCGGTTGCGAGGCGGCGGGTCGCGGCGTCGACACGTTCGAGACCGCCGCGACCATCGCGACGGGAAGACTCGGCGTCTTCCACGGAATGAAGTCGTATTTCTGCCAGGACGAATACGGTCAAATCGCGCCGGTCTATTCGATTTCGGCGGGGCTCGACTATCCGGGAGTCGGTCCGGAACACGCCATGTTGCACGATTTAGGGCGCGCCGAATACGCGCCGATCACCGACGACGAAGCGGTCGACTCGTTCGAATATCTTTCGCGAACGGAAGGAATCATTCCGGCGATCGAGTCGGCGCACGCGGTCGCGCGCGTCAGAAAGATCGCGCCGCAAATGGACAAAGACAGTATTATCGTCGTTACGATTTCAGGACGCGGGGACAAAGACTGCGCCGCGATCGCGCGCTATCGAGGAGAAGACATTCATGAGTAATATTAAAAAAGCGTTTGAAAACGGCAAGGCGTTCATCCCGTTTATCACCTGCGGCGATCCGGATTTAGAGACGACGACCAAAGCGGTTCGCGCCGCCGCCGAAAACGGCGCCGACCTGATCGAATTGGGAATCCCCTTCTCCGACCCCGTCGCCGAAGGACCCGTCATTCAGGACGCGTCGAACCGCGCGCTCCGGGGAGGCGTTACGACCGACAAAATCTTCGAGTTCGTCCGGGAAATCAGGCGCGACGTCGGCGTTCCTTTGGCGTTTATGACGTACGTCAACGTCGTGTTTTCCTACGGCGCGGAGAAGTTTATTTCAACGTGCGCCGACGTCGGAATCGACGCGCTGATCTTGCCCGACCTGCCCTTTGAAGAAAAAGAAGAGTTTCTGCCGCTGTGCCGAAAATACGGCGTCGACTTGATTTCGCTTGTCGCGCCGACGTCCGCCGACCGCATCGCGACGATCGCCAAAGACTCCGACGGATTTATCTACGTCGTGTCGAGCCTGGGCGTTACGGGCGTGCGCAGCGAAATTACGACCGACCTCGCGTCGATCGTCAAGATCGTTCGCGAAAACGCGAGCGTTCCGTGCGCGATCGGATTCGGGATCTCGACTCCGGAACAGGCGAAGAAATACGCGGCGATCGCCGACGGCGTCATCGTCGGGTCGGCGATCGTGAAATTGCTCGCGAAACACGGCAAGGACGCGCCGCAATACGTCGGCGAATACGTCAAGTCGATGAAAGACGCCTGCCGGGAAGCCGATTAACGCGCGGCGCGTTCCGCTTCGTACTCTTCGAGAATCGCGCGCGCTTTGCGCCCGATTCCAAAGCGTCCGACTTTGTACTGGAGCATTTCGCGAATCGTCGCGAGATCCCCGACGCCTCCGGCGACTTTCAGCCCGATCTCGTACCCGACCGCCTCGCGTATGAGGCGCAGGTGTTCGAGCGTCGTGCCCGTCTTCGCCCAGCCGGTCCCGGTTTTGACCCATTGCGCGCCGCCCTCGACGACGAGTTCGGCGGCGCGCTTGACGTCGTCCGGTCCCAGGACGGGCGCTTCGATAATGACCTTTAGGGGCGTGTCGCCGACCGTCTGCTTGACCGCTTTAATATCGTCGAGCGCTTCCTGGAACATCCCCGAAAGCAGGTAGCCGACGTTTAAAACCATGTCGGTCTCGTCGGCGCCGAAGTCGACTAATATCTTCGCTTCCGCGCATTTCATCTTCGCGGACGTCTGACCGCTCGGATATCCGATCGTGCCTCCGATTAGGAACGAACCGCCGAGTCGGTCGCGCTCTTCTTTGAGGAACGGCAGGAACCCTGAAAGCGCGAACGCCGCTTTGCAGTTGAACTTAGCGGCGAGCGACGCGACAAACGCGACGTCGTCTTTGGAAGAGGTCGTTTGCACGGCGCTCACGTCGAGCAGACTCGGCAAATCAAATTCTTGTTCGTTATTCGTCATTTTCTCTCTCGTTTCAATCGGAAATTGTCGTTGTTTATCGCTCGGCGTATTTCGCGAGCAGTTCGCGCGCGAAAAGATAGTCGTCGTATTTCTTATCGTATAACGCGGCGAGATCGGGATTCGGAACGGAGCTTTCGCCCTGACGAACAAGTTCGTCGACTTTGTCGAACGACGACCACAGCCCCGCGCCGACGGCGGCGAGCGCGGCGGCGCCCAGCGCGGCGGCGTTTTGTCCGACGTTCGTTCTGACGATCGTCGTCTTCATAACGTCCGCGTAGATCTGTCTCCAAATCGGGCTGATCGCGCCTCCGCCGACGACCGTCATCGAGTCGCCCGCGCCGCCGCGAGCGAAGAGACATTCGCGAACGTCGCGCAGTCCGAGCGCGATTCCTTCGAGACACGCGCGAAGAAGGTCGGCGCGCGTATGCGACAAATCGAGTCCGAGAAACGCGCCGCGCAGTTTCGGGGTTCCGTCCTGAGAAGCGCCGCCCGCCAGGGACGGGTTCATGAGCAGCCCGTTCGCGCCGGGCGCGGACGTCGCCGCCTCTTCGATCGCGAGTTCGTAAACGTTGCGTCCTTCGGCTTTGGAACGTTCGATCAGGTCGCGGCACATGACGTCTTTGACCCAGCCGAACGTCGTCCCGGACGAATAGAGCGCCAGCGCGATCGCATAAAAGCCGGGAACGCAATGCGCGAAAACGTAGGGTTTAGTCGCGGGGTCGAGTTCAAGTCGGTCGTCGGAGACGGCGATCCATGTGGAAGACCCCATCGACGCGTAAGAACGACCGCGTTTGAACGCCCCGGCTCCAAGCGCCATGCACGAATTGTCGACGCTTCCGCAAATAACTAGCGTTTCGCGACTTAGCCCCATGTCTTCCGCCGCCCGAGCGGTCAGCGTTCCAATCGGTTCGGTCGACGGAACGACGTCGGGAAAGAGCGATCGTTCGAGTCCGGCGGCTTTGAGAAATTCCGGCTCGTAGTCCCAGCCGGGCAAGTTCCATACGCCGCATCCTGACGCGTAGCCGGGGTCGGTTACGATTCGTCCGGTCAGGTAGTAGTTGATATAATCTTTTGTTCCGACGAACTTTCGCGCTTTGGCGAACATTTCCGGCTCGTGTTTGCGATACCACATAATTTTGAACGCGGTATAGTGCTCCGCCGAGAATCCGCCGCCCGTTTCGAGATACCATTGAGTCGGATCGATCGATTTGAAGAACTCGTCCGCTTCTTCGGTCGCGCGAACGTCCGACCAAATCGGCGTTTGCTCGCGCAGAAGCGCGCCGTCTTCGTCGAGCGGAACGCACCCGAGGCTGTGTCCGGAGAGCGCGATCGCCGCGATTTCGTTCGCGTCGACGCGCGATTCCGCGATTAGCTTTCGCGCGCTTTCGACGACCGCCTCGCGCCAGTCTTCGGGCTTCTGTTCGTACCAGCCGACGTTCGGAAACGACGTCTCGTATTCGACAAACGCCGACGCCAGACACGTTCCGTCGACGTCGAAAAGAGCGGCTTTATTGCCGCCGGTGCCTAAGTCGAAAGAGAGGATTTTTTTGGTCATGAGGTGGGATCCTTACTCGTTGATTTCGTCGAGTTCCGCGATCGGCTCGTCGGTTTGAGAGTTTAATATGTAGTTATAAACGCGATAAAAATACCCGGACGTTCTGATTTCGCTGGCGTTGCCGCCCTTCGTCCAAATTGGAGTATCCTTAAAATAGCCGACGACATGTAGTTCGCGAGACGCGGCGGCTTTTAAACGCGCGATAACATGGCTGCCTTCAGTACCGTAAGACACGGTTATCAAAGCGTGCGTATGTTGGCAAAGCGTATTTAACGCATGAAGCGTCCAGCCGTGGAATTGGCTTTCGGCAAACATCGCGTCAAACGCGATAAGACGCGCTTTAACGGAAAGCGACGCAGGAGCGTGTTTACAACGCTCGCGCATATAGTTTTCCAATCGGGGAGCAGGTTCCATGTGTTCGCCGCCATGACGCGTCGAACCTTTCTCGGAACCAAGAAGCCATGTTCCGTAACAGGTAAACGTCAAGTGATACGACGCAAAACGCGTAGGAACTGGAAAATATGGAGGTCGCATAAATATTGCCCCCGCAGGGGTGAGCCGCCGCCTGTAGGCGGCGGATACGTAAATTATTGCAACGCAACGAACACTTCGTTCATGCGTCGCCCGCGTCAAACAACCCGCCGCCTACAGGCGGCGGCTCGAAATCCAAATCAGCGCGGCGCCTTACGCGACGTATACCGTGTTCGCGCGTCGCCCGCGTCAAACAACCCGCCGCCTACAGGCGGCGGCTCGAAATCCAAATTAACGCGGCGCTTTACGCAACGAACACCGCGTTCATGCGTCGCCTGCGTCGAACAACCCGCCGCCTACGGGCGGCGGCTCGAAATCCAAATTAACGCGGCGCTTTACGCAACGAACGCTGCGTTCACGCGACGACATACGCAACGTATCCGCTGCCTACAGGCAGCGGCTCGCGACCGTCCGCTTGCGGACGGTCGATCAATTATCCAACATCGCCCTATACGCGCCGGCGATTTCCGGATGCAAATCGAAATTGATCCCGTTTTCGTCGCACGGGACGCCCAACATCGCCAAATCTTTTTTCAACTGCTTCGACTCTTCCTCGGGCGACACTCTTGGCGGAACGGCGCGTCCTAGCGGCGCCATCCATGCGTTGAGCGTGTGTCCGCCGTCGACGAGCAAATCGTGTCCGGTAACGTAATTCGACGCGTCCGACGCCAAAAAGATCACCGGTCCGTACAAATCTTCGGGCCGTTCGACATGCCCCAGCGGGGTCAATTCGCGAATCTTTTGTCTTATCTCCAACGGAGTCGACGCATGCATCGGCGAAAGCAGGTAGCTCGGACTAATCGAATTGACGTTGATATTGTACGCGCCCCATTCGGCGGCGAGCATGCGCGTCATCTCGACGACCGCCGCCTTGCTCGCGTTGTACGAGACGTTGCAGTTGCTGATTCGCGCGGACATCGACGCCGTGTTGATAATTTTCCCGCCCGTTCCCTGCTTAATGAAAACGCGTCCTTCGGCGCGCGCGCAAAGCCACATGCCCGTCAAGTTGACGCCAATAACTTTGTTCCAGTCGTCGAGCGAATAGTCGGCGTCTCCGCCAAGAATCCCGATTCCCGCGTTATTAACTCCAATATCCAACTTGCCGAACCGCTCGACGACCGCCGCGACCGCCGCGTCGACGCTCGATTCGACGGAAACGTCGCACGACTGAAAGAACGAATCGACGCCAAACGTTTCTTTGAGTTCCGCCGCGACTTTCTCGCCAGCGTCCGCGTTCCGACACAAAATCGCGACGTCGGCGCCCGCCGACGCCAGCGCGTAAGCGTACCCTTTGCCAATTCCGCCGCTCGCGCCCGTAACCAACGCCTTGCGTCCCGTCAAATCAAACAAGTTCTTCATCGTTTTTCGTCTCCTCGCGTAAAATAAAAATCGACGCGCTTCCAATAAACGCGTCGACTCGAATATAACGGAACGGAATGTGAAAGTCAAATTCTTGTGAAAGAATCGGGAGAACGAACACTAAACGCCAATTTCACGGGAAGTCCTTGTCTCGCTTTGAGCTACGCTCCAAAAGTTGAACTTTCTATAAACGATACGGATTTAACGACGGTTTTCACAACAGTCGGCCGGAGACGAGACGCGACGTCGGCGCGGTTTGATCGGGCGCCGCGCCAAAACGTAGCGACGACCCCAATGACCTTGTAATTCAGAACATAGTCGTTTCAACAACGCCCGTTAACGTCCGTAAAATAGTTTCGGGGATTCTTGAAGATCAGGCTTACTTTCTCTCTATCCTACGCTAAAATGCGCGACGAACTGAAAACGACGCGAGAAACGAACAAATTCGAAGCGCAACCCATGTTAAACGGACTGATTGTTCTTATGCTGAACAGACGAATAATTCTTTCTAATACGACGCGCCTCATGTTCTTTTTGTCGCTATGCGCGGCTCGCGAATTCACGATTGGGAGCCGCGTCGTTGGAGAAAAACGAGCGACGACGGCGACGCGCGTCAGTCGGCGCTTTCATTGAGCCAGATTTTTACGTCAACAACGTCCACGTCTTCAAATTCGGCTATTTCTTCGATTGTCCAACCCTTTTTAAAAAGCTTTTTGGCCGTCGCAATCTTTTCTCCAATTCTTCCTTCTTCCCGGCCTATTCCAATTCCTTCTTCCCGGCCTATTCCAATTCCTTCTTCCCGACCTATTCCAATTCCTTCTTCCCGGCCTATTTCAATACCGTCTTCCAATTGCTGAGCAAGAACGCGTTTTTCATCGTATTCTGTGATACACATTCGCTTCACCTCCGCTTTATTGTCTAAGAGAAATTGTTTGATTACAAAACCGTCGGGCATCTCGTTTAACGTCTCGTCGATCGCCCTGCTAAGAGGTATTCCGTCCCGCGTTTGTTTTTCCACCACGCCGTTGACGAACCACGAATATGCGTTCAACGGTCCGCAAGATTCAAGAAGCTCCATGTTATGACCGTAATTGATATTGATCACCGTTACGATCACTTCAATGTCAGACTCCGCGCCTGATGGAAATCCGTCGGTAAATTTGAGGATCCCTCGATCCTCCTTTTCAGTTTTGCCGTTGTAAAAACACACGCATCTCGGTACCGGAATGGGTTGCAATCTGGGTCCGTACAAGTGAAGGTCGTGACTACGCGCGTATTTGTCGTATAACATACCCGAGTAAATCAGAAAGCGCAGCGGCATGTTTGGGTTGTACGTCGACTGCTGCTCGTACAGGTTCAACGTATTGTCAATCAAAAACGAAACGTCGTTCTTCATCTTCATGTAGACCGCGTCGCCGATCGTATTGATCTCGATATCGTTTTCGTCCGTGTAACAGGAGCCGTTGACGGCGTTGTACAGACTCAACGTCCATTCTTTGTGATTGGGATTTCCAAAGATGAACTTAAAGAGTCGATCGCGATACTCGTTATTAACGCCGGAGCTTTTTTTCGATCGTTTTTTTCGACCCCCGTTCTTTTTGTATCTGTCTCTTTTGCTCGCGCTCATCTTTTGATTCTCCTTGCCTTGCGCGCCATTGTAACGTATTTCCATCGACACGTCAAGGATTTGTCGGCGGGACGCCGAAAGCCGGGACGGCGTTGAATAAGGCGACGCGTCGATTGAGGAAATACGGACGCGACGCGTTGTTGGAGAATTGCGCGTTTTAGCGCGTCGTTTGAGAAAGACGAACGACGCCGGCGCGCGAATGCAGTCGTGGATCGCCATGCTCTCCGGTTTCGCGGGCGCGGGGTACGGCGCGGCGGATATCTGGCTGTACGACGGAAACTACGACCTCGACACGACGTCGAACGACGGACTGGATACGATTACGCCGGAAGACAAGGCGGTTCGGTGGAGCGAGTCGGTCGAATTCGAATCAGCTTGGCAACAGGGAATCATGCGCGGATTCTTTGAAAGTTTCGACTGGCAGAACTTAAAGCCGGACTTTGACGACGGAAAGATCTTCAAGTCGGATCAGGCTTACTACGTCGCGGCGTCCGTCGGAAACGAGACCTACGCGATCTATCTCTACGCGCGAAGCAAAAATTCCGGCGCCGTTCTCGGCATGGACGCGAACGGGAGTTACGACGCGGCGTGGTTCGACCCGAGAACCGGGGAAACGATCGAAATCGGCGAGATTCGCGCGGACGCTCAGAGGTCGTGGAACGCCCCGGAAAAACCCGGCGCGGAGGATTACGCGCTGATTTTGAGAAAGAAATAAGACGAAGCGGCGTTTTCCCGAAATCAATTTCCGACGTCGCGCGGTATGCGCCGACGATTTCCGGATGTAAATCGAATGAGTTCCTCAACGTCATTCGTCTCCTCGCGTAAAAAAAATCGACGCGTTTCTGATAAGCGCGTCGATATAAAAACATTCCGAAACGAAAGAGGGACGTCAAATCAATCCCATTTAACAAACGAGCCGGGTTTAAGGACGTTTCCGCAATCAGGACATCGCAATCTTGGAACGTATCCCAAACGACTGCGTCGCGTTTGCCAATCCGTATGAGTCACTGGAAAAGCTTTTTCGCCTTCCAGATAGAGATTCATCGTTACGCCGCATTTATCGCAAGGCGTTTCGACTCTCTTGACAAGCTCGATTCTCTTAACGCCCCCGTAAAACGCGCCGCCGTCTTTCACAAACCGCGCGTCGAAACCGCTTTTAAAGAAGCCGCACGACGGGCAAACGCATAGAACCTGATCCGCCTGGATTTTCAAGTCGGAATGTTCCAAAAGAAACAACTTCCACTTTTTGCCAAACTCGCCGCTCCTGATTTTTTCCGCGACAATCTTTTCCGCGGGCCAAAAACCGGAACCGTAATGAAACTCGACTCTATATCCGCAACCGCATTGATAAACGCGTCCTATTCCCATGAATGTCTCCCTTCTCGAAAAGTAATTTAAGGACTAAAACGTTGACAATAAGCCGATATTTCGCAAAAACCGCGTTCGAAACCCCAAACGTCGAACGCGGTCTTTCCGAAACGCCCGTCGCGCGGGTCTCGTTTCGCCGATTATTGCGCGTCAAACGCGGATTTTACGGGCAGACCGCGCCACGCCTGCGGTTGTTTCGCGCCGAGAACCCAAGCGATGGTGGCCGCGAGGTCGTAGTGAACGACGGTATCGGTAATCTCGCCGGCCTTAACGCCTTTGCCGTAAATCAGGAAGGGAACTTCCATGTGATCGAGTCGTCCGTCGCCGTGTCCCTTTTCGGAACCGCCGTGGTCGGCGGAGAACAAAACGACCGTGTCGTCGGCTATGCCGGCCTTTTCAATTTCTTCGAGCAGCTTGCCGATATAATCGTCCATCGCTTTAAGAGTGTTTTGATACTCGGGCGTTCCCCAGCCGATACTGTGTCCGGTTCGGTCCGGGTCGCCAAAATAGATGAACGAGAAAGTCGGCTTGTCGGCAATCAACGCTTTACCCTGTTCGAAAACGGCGGGGTCGCCTTCGACGGGTCTGTCGACGTCAACCGCCGCTTTGTCGTAGAGGAAGCCGATTCCCAGCCACGAATAGACGCACGACGTCTTCGCGTCGGGATAAGTCTGTTTGATTACGTGGAAGATATCGGGGAAACGACCGTTTTCGCCGACGAAAATCGGGGGAATATCAGGCTCTTTACTGCCCCAGGTTCGATACCCGTGCGACTCGGACGGCGCGCCGACAAGCTGCGTCTCCCAGTTGATCGCGGAGGACGACGGCAACACGCTGCGCATATGAAGCGTCCACGCGCCGTTTTCCTTCATCTTCTTCATGTTCGGAAGCTCGTCCCAATTGACGTAATGCGCGCCAAACCCGTCAAAGCCGAGCCAGATCACGTGTTTCGCGCCGACCGGCGAATTGATTTCCAGCGCGCGGCTCGTCGTCGTGAACGCGACGAAAACGACCAGCGCGGCGGCAATCGTTAAACATTTCTTTAGCATCGTTTGTCTCCGTTATTCTAGCGTCCGCGCGATCATTCCGCGTTAAACGCCGATTTTACCGGCCGCCCGCGCCACGCTTGCGGCTGTTTCGCGCCAAGGATCCAGGCGATGGTGGCGGCAAGGTCGTAGTGAACGACGGTATCGGTGATTTCACCTGGTTTGACGCCTTTGCCGTAGATCAGGAACGGAACTTCCATGTGGTCAAGTCGACCGTCGCCATGCCCCTTCTCAGAACCGCCGTGGTCGGCGGAGAACAAAACGACCGTGTCGTCGGCAATGCCGGCCGCTTCAATGTCGGCGAGAAGTTTGCCGACGTAAGCGTCGATGGTCGCAAGCATCGCCTGATACTCGGGAGTTCCCCAGCCAATACCGTGTCCGGTGCCGTCCGGCTCGCTGAAATAGATAAACGAGAAGGTCGGCTTGTCGGCGATATACGCCTTGCCCGTCTCGTAAACTTCGGGATCAGTCTTAACGAAATTGTCGACGTCGACGCAAGCTTTGTCGTACAGGAAGCCAATCCCGTCCCACGAATAGACGCAGGAGGTCTTCGCGTCCGGATACGCCTGTTTGATTACATAGAAAATATCGGGGAAACGGCCGTTCTCGCCGACGAAAATCGGCGGAATATCCGGTTCTTTACTGCCCCAGGTACGGTAGCCGTGCATTTCAGACGGAGCGCCGACAAGCTGAGTTTCCCAGTTGATCGCGGACGAGGACGGCAACACGCTGCGCATATGGAGCGTCCACGCGCCGTTTTCCTTCATTTTCTTCAGGTTCGGGAGTTCGTCCCAGTTGACGTAGTGCGCGCCGAAGCCGTCGGATCCGATCCAGATCACGTGTTTCGCGCCGACCGGCGAGTTAATGTCCTGCGCCCGGCTCGTCGCCGAGAACGCGACTAAAACGGCTAACGCCGCAAATACGCGTAAGCATTTCTTGAACATCGTTGTTGTCTCCATTGTTTTGTGTAAAACATTGATATTGAATACTGCGTTAGCGTTCCGCAAAACGCGACGTAAGAACGCATATCCGAGCCGTCGGCTGCAGCCGACGGGCAGGTTGATCAAGGCGAAACCGCGACAATTTATTGAACGTCGAACGCGGATAAAACGGGAAGTCCGCGCCATGCCTGCGGAGCTTCGGCGCCAAGAATCCAGGCGATCGTCGCGGCGACGTCGTAATGAACGACGACGTCGGTCATTTCGCCGACTTTAACGCCTTTGCCATAGAGGATCAACGGAACTTCCATATGATCCATTCTCGCGTCGCCGTGTCCCTTTTCGGAACCGCCGTGGTCGGACGAGAAAATAACGACCGCGTCGTCGGCAATTCCCGCCGCTTCAATGTCGGCGAGAAGTTTGCCGACGTAAGCGTCGACCGTCGTCAACATCGCCTGATACGCTTCCGTTCCCCAGCCTTGTCCGTGTCCGGTAATGTCCGGCTCGTGGAAGTAAATGAACGTCAGCGTCGGTTTTTCGGCGATATAGCCCTTGCCCGTCTCGTAGACTTCGTCTTCTTTTTGGACGTATTTGTCGGAATCGAGCGCGGCTTTGTCAAAGAGGTAGCCGATTCCGTCCCACGAATAGACGACCGAAGTCTTCGCGTCGGGAATCGCCTGTTGCACGACGTGGAAAATATCGGGGAAACGTCCGTTTTCGCCGACGAAGATCGGCGGAATATCGGGGACTTTGCTTCCCCAGGTTCGGTATCCGTGCGATTCGGACGGGGCGCCGGTAAGCTGCGTTTCCCAATTAAGCGCGGACGCCGAGGGCAACACGCTGCGCATATGGAGCGTCCACGCGCCGTTTTCTTTCATTTTCTTTAAATTCGGGAGCTCGTCCCAATTGACGTAATGCGCGCCAAAACCGTCGGATCCGATCCAGACGACGTGTTTCGCGCCAATCGGCGAGTTAATTTCCCGCGCGCCGGACTGCGCGGCGACAAACGCCAATAAGGCGAGCGCCGACAGTAATAACAGCGTTTTTTTGAACATTTTGTTTTCCTCGTTCTATCGTCAATCGTTGGCGCTAAGCGTAACGTATGCAATCGCCAGCGTTTCGCAATGCGTGAGCGAAACTTTCGCGTCGACGACGCCCAACTTGTCGGCAACCTCTTTCGCGCCTCCGAAAAACTGCAGAACCGGCGCGCCGCTAGGCAAATTGACGACCTCGACGTCGGTCCACGCGACCCCGGCGGCCCAGCCGACGCCCAACGCTTTGAGCGCGGCTTCCTTCGCCGCCCAACGCGCCGCTAAAGACTCGCCCATATTGCGTTTGCGCGCAAGACAATACTCCCGCTCGCGTTTCGTGTAAACGCGATTTAGAAAAGATTCCGGATGACGTTCGTACACGTCGACGACGCGTTGAATTTCCGTCGCGTCGACGCCTATGCCGACTATTCGCATAACGTTTCGCCAGGTAAAAAGAAATCCCCGAACCGTTTTAAGACGTTTCGGGGAAAATCTACGCGTTTGCGCCCGCTGATCGCAACGCAAACGCGTCGTTAATTCAGTCGTTGTACTTGATCCAGACGTTGCGGTACTGAACCTTGTTGCCATGACCTTGCAGATAGAGTCCGCGTCCGGTCGTTTCGGTCGCTTCGGACTTTTCATTCTTGCCGCCCGGCGTTTCGTGTTCAAGCTCGGCGTCGTGAATCTTCACGCCGTTGTGCTTGACGACGATTTTCGCGTTGGCGACCTTTTCGCCGTTTTCATATTTCGCGGGCGTAACTTCGAAATCGTAGGTTTGCCAGGTCAACGGCGGGAAGCACATGTTGACTTCCGGCTTGAGCTGTTGATAGAAACCGCCGCATTCGTTGTTTTCGCCTTCGAGCCCGAAGGAGTCGAGAACCTGGCATTCGTATTCTTCCTGAATATAGACGCCGGAGTTCGAGCGAGCCTGACCGGTCGCGTTGGGCATGAACGAAAGCATGAATTCAATGTGAAGCGTATACGATTTGCCGCGCTCGAACGGCTTGAAACGCGCTTCGGACCAGAACGCGTTTTCCTGAGCGTCGCTCAAGTTGAATTTGCCGTCGAACCAACCGCAATCTTTGCCGTCGAAAAGAACGATCGCGCCTTCCGGAGCTTTCATGCCGAGCGTTTCGCTTTCGCGATCGACTTTTTGAAGCTCGATTTCGCCGCCAAAGTTGAGGATATACTTGCCGTCTTTAATTTCGGCGGACATCGGGGTCGCTTTTTGTTCGTCGTTGAAAATCAGATCGGCGTCCTCGCCCTTGCGCGGAATATGCATTCTCTGGGGCGCGAGAACAAGTTTGCCGTCTTTGAGCTCGGCGGACGCGAAGAAACGCGCCTTGCCGCGATCCCAGCCGTTGCCCGGAAGACCGTCCTGATAACCGACGACGTCGAATTTGTCGGCGCCGCGAGCGATCACCTGGAACGCGCGGTTCTTGGCGGGCCAGAGGTATTCGCCCTGAATATTAAACGCGTCGACGTAAGTTCCGTCTTGTTCAATCGCTTCGACGGAGGTGAATTCCTGCGCCATAGCGGAGGCGCAAAACGCCGCCGCGAGAACGGCGAGAAGTCCCGTAAGTTTTTTCATTGAAAGAAATCCTTTAATAATCGAGATTTATGCGTAAAACCAAGCCGCGGCGACAAAGCCGCGACCCGAAGCCCGGAAGCGAAAAGAAGGACAATCAACGTTCGATAAGAGCGCGCTGTTCCTTGGTGATCGGCATGACTTTCCAGTTCTTGAACCACATAGAGCCGTCGGAACCGCCGTGGAGCTGGAGCCCGACTTTGCCTTCTTTTTCAATCAGCGGGTCGACGAGATCGACGACGCGGAACCCGTTGAGGAAAGTCGTAACGTGATCGCCGCAAGCGCAGACGGCGATTTCGTTCCAGTCGTCGTTGCCCTTGTTGCGAATCGTTTCGACAAATTCGTCGTCGGCGGCAAGCCAGCCGCGGCCGGGAATACTCTTGCCTTCGTCGTCGACGCCGGCGGTGTGCCAAATAGCGGCTTCTTTGCCGTTTCCGGCGATTTCGTCCTGGCAGCCGCGAAGGAGCCACGTAGTCTTGACTTCATGAGCGCGGAAGTAGAGCGCGGAGTTGACGCCGCCCTTGAAGACGTATTCGACTTTCGCGGCGAAATCGTCGTAAGAATCGTTCGAGACGACCAGACCGTCGCGCGGTTCCGTATCGTCGTGTTGTCCGATCAGCACGCCGTCTTCGGTGAACGACCAAATTTCGGGAACGTCTTCAGGCCACTTATAGGCGCCGTCGATATCCCAGCCTTTGTCGGTCTTGACGAAGAAGTCTTTCCATTCGGAAACGCCAAGATCCTTAACGCGGATATTCTTCCACCAGACTTTGCCTTGGGTTCCGGCGTGGATTTGGAGACCGAAAACGCCGGAGAAATCAAGATAATCGAAGATATTGACGACGGGCTTGCCGTTAAGCCACGTGCGGATCGACGGGCCGATCGCCTGAATTTCAAGGGAGTTCCATTCGCCTTCTTTGTAGGTGGCGATCGATTCGTTCAAGACTTCTTCCGGGGTGTTGTCGAGCCAGACGCGATCCTTCTGATGTCCGCGGCGACCTTCGTCGTAAATGCGGCAGGTGTCCTTGTCGCCGGGCGCGATTTCGCATTGATATCCGAAGACGCGGTCGTCGTTTTCACGAATCGCGCTGCGGAACTGAACGCCGGAGTTGCCGGGAACTTCGACTTTGAAGTCGCATTTGAAAATGAAGTTGCCAAAAGGTTTTTCATAAACCAGGAAGGTGTTGTTCGGCGTGTTCGGAACGCATTCGCCGACGATGCAGCCGTCCGCGACCTTATACTTGGCCGAGCCGCCATGCTTGGCCCAGCCGTCGAGCGACTTGCCGTCGAACAGGGAGACAAAACCTTCTTCCGCGTCGTCCGCCTGGACGTTCGCGATCGAGAAACAACCGAACGTCGCGAGCAACATCGCGACTGCGCAGATCGTCTTTCGCATTATTGTAGATCCTCAAAACAGGAAACGAGCGCCAAGGTCGAGCCTTCGCGCGATGGGGTAAAAACGTTCGACCTCCGCCACGCGCCGAGATCGAATGGAACCAAATTTTCAACAGTATAGGCGGGTTGAATTCAAATTGCAACCAATCGCGGCAATTTCTCTCGAAAATTTTGCTAGTTTTTCCGAAATTTTAAATTAGTCAAATCGCGCAAATTTTTCTTTTAACAATCCGCGTCGCGCTCAGGTCGTTCGCTCGACGTCGATAAATTTGTTAAATTCCGCAATTTAGAAACTATGGGCAACGAAAAATAGGACTTGATTTCCGGGGACGATTTAAACTATAATCGTCGAGGCGCCGACGTCGGCGTCCGCGTCGTTGAGAATGAAAAATCCGTCGTTTTACGAGACCTGGCTAAAGAGAGCGTTTCCGATGTATCGTCCCCGCGCGATTTTTGAGCGACTTGCGCGTTTGGCGCTTCCGGCGGCGCCATGTCTGGTCGCGGCGTTGTGCTTGTCGTGCGCGCTCGGTTTCGGATGCGGTCGGCGCGCGAGTCGGCTTGAGGCGAGACGTCTGGCTCGCGAGGCCGTCCGCGCGAGCGAGGAGGAACCAAAGGCGCGGCCCGCCGTCAATCCGACGTTGACGCCCGAGGGGCTCCTTCGCGAAACGACCTACGTCTACGCGAACGCAAAATATTATTCCGACGAAGGATACGTTGAACTTCTTTGCGAAATGGAATCGACGCGTCAGACGCGCTCCTACCGCGTTCCGTGTTCCGTCGCGATCGCGAAGCCGAATTACCTGCGCGTCAGGCTAGGCTCGAGTCTGTTGCGATGCGACGGCGCGACGTTGCGCGCGGAGGTTCTTGGAAAGGCGTTTCAGGGGCAAAAGATCGAGCGTCCCGCGCCGTTGGTCGTCGCTTCGATCAAAGAGTTCTATCCGGACGCGACGTTCGCGGAAGCGGCGGATTTGGAAATACCTTCGAATCTCTTTTGGACGTCGCCGCAACTCGTGGCGTTGTTCGCCAAAGACCCTAAAAAAACGTTCGTTCCCGACGGCGCCAAGCTGAAAACGCTCGAGCCGGAATATTTGCAATTCGACGAAGACGACGAACCGCTCGAATGCGACCGTCTCCAAATCGCGGCTGAAGACGGCGTTCGCGTTCTGTGGGTTTCGCGCGCGACGAAGACGATCGTCCGGTGCGAGCTGCCCCTCGAGCAGACCGCGTCGCCGTTCGACGAGGCGAAGGTCGTCGCGATCAGAATCGATTTTCCCAAACAAGTCGTTTCCGACGTCGCGACCGGCGACTTTTCCCAATTCGCGCCGCTTCCCGACGACGACGCGCGAATCGTCGACAAGATACTTCCTCCGAAACTTTTGCCGCTCAAACGCGTTCTACCTATAGGGGCGCTGAAAAGACTCGATTCGGCTCCGGAAAACGAAAACGGCGCGCCGTCGACTCTGGACGAGGGCAAATTGACGCTGCTCTATTTCTGGAAGGCCGGCGACTCGAGTCCGGAAAATTTCAACGCTCGCCAAGCGTTCGCCGAAGCGTCGGACTATCCTTTCGACGAATCGCGTCTGCAATTCGCCGCCGTGAACGTCGACGCGGAGCGACCCGACGAAGACGCGCCGGAAAATTCGATCGTTTCGAGTCTGCGCGTTCCTTCGACGCGGCTCGACGTTCAAACGCTTTTGGAGGAATCGCCCGGTTTTCCCGAGATCGCCGCGCCGGCGCTGATCCTGCTCGACGAGCGAAACGTCGTCGTAAAAAACGTCGACAAGCCGTTTTCGTTCGCGGGATTGCAAAAGTTGCTGACGCGCGCGCTCGACGGTCGCGACGTCGGAGCCGAGGATTTCAACGCGTTTTACGTCAAAGCCGCGCGGTTCGCCGAATTTGTCGAGGAATCGGACGTCCGCGACCTTTACCGTTCGACGACGGAATTCGCCGATCCGATCTCGTCTCCTCCGCGCGCTTTTCCAAAGACGTTTGGACTGCGGGAATGCTGGCGGTTTGAGGAACTCGGCGCGCCGGGCGCCCCTTTGGCGGTCTCCAGACCGGCGCGCGAGCCGATATTGTCGCCGGTCTCGGTCGAAAACGGCGAAGAATTCGCGCCTCTGGTCGAAGGAGAACTGACGCCGGACGAGTTTCTCGTCGTTCCGTGCGACGGCAACGCGCTCGCGCTCGTCTCGACGTCGGGTCGGTTAATTCGCAAAACGTCGCCCGGCGCCGCGGTCGGAGAACCGATAGGATTCGCGCGCGTCGTCGATTTTGGAACGAACAAGCGCTACTACGCGGCCTCGGCGAAGGGCCAGTCGGGCAAACTGCATCGATTCGACGAAAACTTCCGCGATCTGGGCTCGCTCGACGTCGGACGAGCGCGGGGGCAACTCGTGGGAGACGCGCTTTTCGCGGACGTCGACGCGGACGGAGAACCGGAGCTTGTCGTCGGCTTGTTGAACGAGCCCCTCCAAAATAATCCGCAGCCGAGCGGGGTCTATTGCGTCGGCATGAAGACGCGAAAGATCCTTTGGAAAAACGAGTCGATCGCCTCCCCGCGCCAATTAAGCGCGTTCGTCGACTCGAGCGAAAACAGATTGAGGCTCTTCGCGATTGATTGCGACGACGGTCTCGAAAATTCAATCGCGGAACTCGATCCGCGCTCGGGCGAAAAGATCGGCGAAGCGCGCGTTCAGCGCGGAGAATCGATTCGATCGTTCGCGACGTCCGACAAAACGCCGGACGGCGCGCCGAAAATCGTCGCGATCGTCGCGAACGCGGAAACCAACCGCGCGTCGTTCGCGGGGTTTGGCGCCAACGGCGAGGCGATCTGGAAGGCTCCCGTTCCAAACGTCTTCGACGCGAGCATGGAAAGCGTCGTCGCGATCGACTTGAATCGCGACGGTCTCGACGAATGGCTCGTCGCGTCTCGAGACGGAGTCTTTCGTTTTTTCGACTCGAGCGGAACGCAACTCGACGCGTTTCAATACGGCGAAGAAATCGCGGGCGCGACGTCCGCGACCTGGAACGGCGAAACCTGGCTGATCGCGGCGGATCTCAACAAAGTTTCCGCGTGGAAAATCGAAACAAGAAGTCCGGCGCGCAAAGCGCGATGAACAAGGAGGTTCGACGATGAAATCAACGTTCGCGCCGCGTCCGGCGCTCCTGGCGCTCCTGGCGCTCGCGACGCTCGCGGCGACGACGGCGGCGCAAGAAGACGCGTCTGAAAAAAGTTGCGTGCTCACGGCTCTGGGAGCCGTTTGCGAGGGGCGCCTTACCGATCGCGGCGATTCCTACCTCCTGGAATTCGAAGGAGGCGGCTCGACCATGATTTCGAAACTCGACGCGCTTTACGTCGGTTCGACGCGCGAGTCGATTTTCCAATACAAGGCGTCGCAAACGCGCCTGGAAGACGTCAACGAAACGCTGAAGCTCGCCGACTGGGCGAGTCGACGCCAACTCGGCGCGGAAGCGCTCAAACTTTTGCGCGAAAAATACGAAACGACCGGCGATCCGGCGGAACGGAGCGCGCTCAAGCGAAAAATCGACGAGCTCGAGCAAGCGGAGGCGTTCCGCGCCAAAGCCGCCGAAGCGGTCGCCAATCGCGAGAAACGCGCGACGTCCGACGCGTCGAGAGCCAAAGAGAAAGAGCTGTCTCCCGAAGACGCCGAACTCGACGAATGGGCCAAATCAATTCCGCTGGCGTCGATCGAGCGGTTCAGTCGGAAAGCGCAGCCGATTCTACAAAAGCGCTGTTCCTCCGCCTACTGCCACGGCGCCGCCTCCGAGTCGACGTATCGCGTCCGGCCGAAAACGGTCGGAACGGCCGCGCGATTCGCGCTCCTGCGCAACTTGCGCGAAACGCTCGACTACGTCGACTTCGACGACGTCGAACGCAGTCCGTTGCTGCGTCATCCTGAAATCGTCAATTCCGAAGGGGAGCGCGTCTATCCGTTCGGCAACGATCGAAGATCCCTGAAAGACTGCGAGATTTTCGTCGAGTGGGTCGACTCGCTTAAAACGGAACAGGTTTTAGCGGAACGCGCCAAAGCGACGCGTCGCGAGCGCGACGAGCCGAGAACGCGTCAAGGAGCCGCGTCGAGATACGACGTCGTCGATCGAACCGCCGCGCCGACGAACGAGGCGCCGACGGACGCGTCCGACGGCGAATCGTTCCAATCGCTCTTCGACTCCGAAGACGAGCCGCGCGCGACGATCGGAACCTTCGGGTTCGGATTCTCCGAAGAGGCGCTCAAATACGCGCCCAAACCGGAAGACGATCCAAATTCGCGCGAAGCCATGTTGCAACGCGTCGGAATCAAGCCAAAAAAGACGTATCGCGACGAATACGATCCGGAAATTTTCAACGATCGTTTCCATAAGAAAACGACGGAGCGGTAAAGCCCCGACTTATTCGGCGATCCAGCCGAGACGATGATAAAACGGCGCGACGTTCAAACGTCGGCGCAAGAAACAAAAGAAGAAAAGAAAGAAGCGCTTCGCTATGAGCCAATCAACACCCCGACGCGTCCTCGCGACTATCTTTTCGGCGATCGTCGCCATCCTGACGCTTCAGCCGTTCGTTTCGTCGGCGCCGCGCGCCTTCGCGCAACGACCGGGCGAGCTCGGCAGCCGACCGATCCCGACGCCGCGCTACTACGAGGGAATCCGCTACATCGAGTCGGGCGACTTCGCCATGGCGGAGAATCTCTATCGTCAGGAGCTCAAATCGGCGATTCGAATCGGTCCGGAACAATGGATCGACTCGATTTGCTACTACGCGATGATCGGCGAATCGCGCTATCAGGCGGGCGACTTGCTCGGGGCGCGCGAAAATTACAACGCGGCGCTTTCCATCGCCGTCGCGTACCCGAATTGGATGGGGCGCGTCACGTACGTCGGGGACGTTTCGAGCGTTCCCAAACCGCCCGCGCCGTGGGGCGCGAGTCAGCGCGACGTTCCCATCGGCGTCTTTCCAAGCAGGGCGACGATCGTCATCGGCGACAAAATCACCGAGGAACGCCTCAAGCAGGGAGGCATGATGATCGAGCAAAAGGCGATCCAGATCGATCCGGTTGAAATTCTGCGCTGCATCGCGCTTTCAATCAGACGCCGCGCGGAAATACTCGGACCGCTCGCGCCGTTCGACCCGTTCAGTCAGCAGGTTCTCGACGCGTTCAAAACCCGCGCCGTCGCCCCGAATCACTGGTCGATCACTTGGCTCGACGTCATTTGGGGACTCGCGCTCGTCGAAAGCGGCAAAGAGTCGAGCGCCGTCGGAGCGCTCGCCGACGCGTTGCTCATGGCGGGAACTTACGACCACACGCTCACCGCGACCGCGCTCTTCGAGCTCGGCAATCTGTACATGAATTCGGGAAAAATCCGCGAGGCCGCGCAATGTTATTACGAAGCCTCGATTTCCGCGTTCAACTTCGGCGACAATCTGCTCGTCGAAGAATCGATCCGGAATTACTCCAACGCCGCCAAGGCGCTCGGACGCGACGGAGGATTCGGAGTCGTCAACGCGGCGTACCGCTGGGCGAAACAGCGAAAGAACTCCCAAACGTTGACGTCGTCGTTCGGGCTCGAACTCGTCGAAGATTTTATCGACCAGGGCAAACTCGGCCTGGCGACGAGCGGACTCGGCGCGATTGACAAGACGATGCGCGCGACCGTCGGCAGGGGGCTCCGGCAAAGTCGCGCCGCCGACCGCTGGAACTACCTCAACGCGCTGCTGTTCTACGCGAACGGCAACATTCCCATGGGAGACGAGTCGCTCGCGAAAGTCGTCGAAGGCTGCAAATTGCGCTCGCCGTGGGCGTTCCAACTCCTTCGTCTCGACAATTACGTCAAAAACGGTCTTTCGACCAGCGGCGATCTCACCCCTCGAAACGCCGCCGACCTGTACGAAAAACTCCTGCGCGAACCGACCGTCGTCGACTGGGCGTTCCGCCCGACGGAGTCCCTGTCGATTCAAATGATCGCGCCGACGGGGGCATTCGAACGCTGGTTCTGCATACTGATGGATCGCGACCTGAAAGACAAAGCGTTCGAGGTTGCCGAGCGGATTCGTCGCGAACGCTTCTTCCGAACGCAAACCTACGGGGGACGTCTCCTCTCGCTCCGGTATATCCTGACGGCGGACGCGGCGCTGACGGCAGACGTTTCCGGCACGAACGCGGTCTTCACCGTCGCGAATGGCGGCTCGGCCACGATCGGCGGCGTGACCTATGCTAATACGGTGGGCGCGTCGGAGCGGACGG
>CAMZEO010000028.1 GCA_947305735.1 uncultured Planctomycetales bacterium
ATCGCGTTTCTCCTTCTTGGAGTCGCCCAGATTCTTTCCGGTTACGCCGTTGACTGGGAAAAGAATCGTCATGCGATCTCCGAGGCTCAGCCTGCGGCAACAGCCAATACTTTGTCGGTCGCGCCCGCGTTTGCGCAAGACGAAGACATTAATAACGCGGTTGCCGACGTAGTCGACGCGGTCGCGGAAAAAACAGACGCCGCCGTCGACGCGGTTGCCGACGTCGCGCAAGACGCCGCGGAAGTCGCTTCCGACGCGGTCGATGCCGTCGCCGACGTCGCGCAAGACGCCGCGGGAGTCGCCTCCGACGCGGTCGACGCGACTGTAGACGCGGCGCAAGACGCGGTTGGCGCGGTTGCCGACGTCGCGCAAGACGCCGCGGAAGTCGCTTCCGACGCCGTTGACGCGACTGTCGACGCGGCGCAAGACGCCGCCGAGGTCGTTTCCGACGCCGTTTCCGATACGGTCGCCGACGTCGCCGACGTCGCTTCAGACGCTATTGACGCGACGATCGATATGGCGCAAGACGCCGTTGAAACCGTTTCAGACGTCGCCGCTAATTTGACTGAGGAAGTTGCGGAAGCGTTTGATCCCGCAACCGACAACGTCGCGACGGCTCCCTCGTCCGACGCCAAACCGAAGTTCTGGGAGTGTATCAACCAGAATAACATCTATAAATACGACTGGAAAGGTCTTTGGAGCGAGGTTGGTATTTTCTGTCTGATCTTCGCGGTTATTTTCGCGCTTCTCGGCAAAGAACCAAAAGACGCCGAAACCGAAGAAAAAGCTTAAAAGCGATATTTCTCAAACGCGCTGCTTTACCGTCTATTTGAGAAATTTCCAATCGTCCCGTCCGTTCAAACGACGTAGAGTTTGAACGGGCTTTTTTTTCGTCGGTTTATCGAGCGTCCTTGATAAAATAAACAAAAAGAACGAATAATTTACAAAAAAACAAAAGCTCCGGATAAACTTATTCTTCCGATCAATAATTTTTTGTTGAAACCCCTTTCGCGCCGAGTCGACATCTGAAGCGGCGCGTAGGCTTAAGTTTGGCGACGCGCGGTTTGAGGAGTGGTCGACAATGAAACGATATGTGGGATTGCGCGTCGCGAGCGCGTATTTGGCGACATTTTGCTGTTTAACGACGCTTTTTTGGGGCGTCGACGCTTACGGGCAGACGAATCGTGGAGGCGCGCAAACGGCGGTTGTCGGCGAGGCGGACGTCGCGCAGAGCATGGGCGTCGGCTTGAAGAGCCGGTTCGCGTCCGGCGCGACTCCGATCCAGCTTTCGCGCACGTCAATTGTGCCCGGCACGCCAATGACCGTTAATTCGACGATGAACAACATTATGGCGTCGGGCTCTAGCTCCTCGTTCGGAGGAATTTTAGCGCGTTACGACACGTCAAATTTCGGTAAATTTTTCGGTTCCGGCACATTGGCTCCACGAGCGACAAGCGCGCGAGTCAACGCGTTGGACAGTTTGACTCAGGCGGACAACGAAGTCGAAAATATCGAGACTGAAAAAATGTATCCGCCAAGATTGCTTCTTGATTTCAATCAGTATCACATTCGTTCGTTAGCGACGGACGAGTCAAAAAAAGAGTTGCTCGTTCAGGTCGAAAACGTCGTTTCTCGTTTCAATTTTGATCCAGCCGAGGAACAAATAGTCTTATCGGGAGCCGGTTCCACAGTGTTCTTACGCGGAAAAGTCAAGTCCGGCCATTTGTCGCGACTGGTCGAGAGCGTGGTAGGTATGCAAGCGGGCGTCGAAGAAGTGGTGAACGAACTTGAGATTGTTGAACCGAACGCGGACGATAGGACGTCCAGTCGCGGCGTCGACGTGTTTGGTCGCAAGATCGATTGAGAATAGTTCTTTTTAGTTTGGTGGATTTTAGAATATCACGGACGCGATTCCTTTTGGGACCGCGTCCGTTTTTGCGTTCAACGTTCTTTGACGTAAACTTCCGTATTCGGCGCGTCAGAATCGGGCTGGAAGTCGTCAAGATCGTCCATTTCGCTCGGTTTTAAATCGTCCATATCGACGACCGTCGAACGGCGTTGAGGAATAAATCCCTCAGGCGCGTCCGATTTCTTTTTTACCGATCTTGTTTTACCTTTTTCGTCCCGTTCGTCTCTTACTATTTCGCGCCAGGAAGATTGCGAGTCGCCGGGATCCTTGTCGGCTTCTTTTTTCGCTCTTTGAGCGATTTGTTCGGCAGTCCTTTGAAACTGATTCTCTTGCGTTTTTAACGAATCCCGCGTTTTCGACGCATCTGAGAAACTCAGGGAACTCGAAAAACCTTTACTGTCGCGCAAAGGCGAGACGGGGGCGTCTTTTTCATTTTGTTCGTCGAGATACTCTTCCGTTCTCTTTCGTTTAACTTCGCGATAATAATCGAGTTTTTCCTGATTGTCTTCCCTTATTCTATTGGCAACGTCGTCGCGGCGCGTTTGCGTTTCTTCCAGACAGGAAGCGGGGCTTTCCGAACGTTCTCGATGGACGTTTTCAAATTGCGAATCGTCAAGATCAATTGTCGCTCGCGCGCGCGTCAAACCCGCCGATTCCGATTCGTCCGCGTCTGATTTCTTTCTCGCGGAATACCTCTCCTGCAACGCGGCGATGGGATCGTCAACGTCTTCGCCAAGTTTCTTTTTCGCCCAAAGTTCGGCTTCCGTCTCTATTTTGGATCCTTTTTTTCGATCTTTTAGGGGAGTCGTGCCCATAGCGGTCGTCCGAATCTCTTTGGATAGAGTCGCTTGACCGGTTTTAGCGTCCTTAAATATAGAAAGAATCGTTATTTCTTCCTCAGGTTGATCGTACTCGCCCAGATCAAGATAGACGTGATAAGAATAACCTGTCTCCTTGTTGAATTTGCGATGTTTCTTGTTAAGCTCTTCCGACGTAAGAACAAGTTGAGCGTCGGGTTGCGTTAAAGTAATTCCCTCTTCGACGCCATAATAAACGTTGACCGTGAGATCGCCGTCGACAAGTATCGAACGCGTATAACTGTTCTTTTTGAAGAAACGTATGACGCCTCCCTTGCCTCTGCGGAGCGGCAGGTCGGGATCGTCAGGCTTAAAAGGATAGTCGTCCCAATAGTCTTCAAAAATCTCGACTTTTTCCGGTTTAGGATCGCCGAACACCACGTATTTTCGCGGACCTACGCTCGAACATCCGACCAGAAAGGTCGTTACGGAAAGTCCGAGTAGTATCAGAATCAGTTTTCTTTTCATTGAAGATCAACGATCTTTAGCGTTTGGTGATAACGAGCGCGTCAAGATCGCGCGAGCGAACGACGCAAGCGCGACCGTCGTCTTTAATTTCATCGACAATCAACAACTAAGACGAGCTGGGAAAGAAAACTGTCCCGTTCGTCGTAAATTATGGGCGCTGGTCAATTTGCGGACCCCCAATTGAACAATTTAAAACGACCGTCATCTTTCTTTTTCGAAACGGGCGCGGCTTTCTTATCGCTCTGCCCCCTAATCGTGGAATCTACGGCGTCGTATAGTTCCGCCGTCTCGCGCGCGGACGGTCTTGCATCGGAAAGATTGCCGGAGTCTCCCTTTTGAGAAGACCGTCTTTCCGATTTGCTCGTTTGCTTTTTGGAGTCGGTTTCCGTTCTGCTCGTTTGCTTTTTGACGGAAACTTCCGCGCTCTCCCGTTTTTGTCTTTTCGCGGTTGTTTCCGAAGTTTCGCGCGTTTGCCCAACGCGCGTTTTTGACGGAACTTTCCCCGCGTCTTCCTCGCGCTTGGCGAGTCGTTCCGCTCTTACCCTTTTCGACGCGTCGTTAGATGTGAATTCGTCGAGAATCAAAACGTCGTTGTTGAGCTCGAATTCCGATTCGTTTTCATCTTGAATCCGCTGGTTCTGAGAACGACTCGGAGTTCTTCCCGACGACGAAGGAGCCGAGGATTTTAACGAACGACGATAGGGCGAATCCGTCTCCGCTTCGACGGGCGGACGGGGAGCGTAGTCGTTTTCAGGTCGGTAACCGGGCAATTTGTCCAAGTCGTCCATTTTGTCCATGTGAACGATTTTGTCGAGAAGACGCTTCGTTTCCTTGCCGCATACGCCCTGATCGGTTCTAGGATCGTATAACCCCATATTCCCGTTGATTGCCATCGCTTCGTCAAGGTCGACGGTGGTTCTATGGAATTCGGCGCGCATCGCTTCCGCGTAGTCGGCGGAGTTTCTCATGATCCTCGGGGTCATTACGATAAGCAACTCTTTCCGCGTAACGATTTCCTGGTCGTATCTGAAAAGCCAACCGAGGACGGGCACGTCGGATAAATAGGGCACGCCGCGGCTGATTTTTTCTTTGGCGGACGTGATCAAACCGCCAAGCAACACGGTTTCTCCGTCGCGAGCGCTGATCGCGGTCATCGCCTGAATCGTGTCAATCGATTTCGATTTTATAACCTCGCCGTCCTGCGAATAGATCGGGGTGGCGTCGGAATCATTCCCCAAGCTAGATTTTTCGGCGCCGATCTCCATAACGACTTTTCCGTCGTCGGTGACGCGCGGGGTAACAAGCAGGATCAGACCGACGGGCGTGTCGGTCGTGTTCATTTGAACGCCGTAGTTCGTGGTCGTCGTGCCGTTGATACGAGGAACGCGTTGACCGACGAGAATGAACGCCTGCTGATTGTCCATCGCGGTAACCTGAGGTCGGCTCAGAACCTGAAGCCTGTTCTTCTCGCGAAGCGCGCGCAACGTAACGTCGATCGAACGACTGTTTGCCGACACGACAAAACCGCCGTATCCAAGGGACGAATTTGTCGTGCCCATTCCGAAGTTATTAAGAACCTGCCCCGCCACGTTCTTAGGATTACTGACGGCCGTCGACATATTCTGACCCGGCGTTCCAGAAATATTAAATCCTGGATTACCCGTGACATTTGGACCGTTCGTCGTTATGATACTCCGGTCGAAGGAGACGGCGTCCTGCAGACCGGCTTCTATGCCAAACTCTTCTTGATTTGACAGTGTTACTTCGGCAATGAGAACCTGAATGACCACCTGAGGAGGATCTTTGTCAAACTTTGCAATCATCTCCAGAATATCGTCTATCTCGTCTGCGGAAGCGCTGACGATAATTGAGTTGGAGATCGATTCCGGAATAACGATAACTTGGGACTCGTAGAGCTGATAGTTGGAAAGAACTTCAGACGCGGTTTCCAGCGTTTGCTTTTGCGTGAGATAATCGTCGATAGCTTGCGCGACGACGAGCGCTTGAATGTTTTTCAGCGGAACGACTACTTCGTCGCGTTTTCCCGAGCCCGATTCTTTGACGTCGAGCGCGACGACAAGCGCGTCGATGATCGCTAATTCCCTTGGAGCCGCCGCGGCGATGATGACGTTCGTTCTCGTGTCAATGGCAAATCTTACGGGCACGAAAGTTTCGTCGCCTTCAGCCTGCGGAATGGTCGGAGTCGACAGATTTTCATCGGCCGTGGCAAGAAGCGATTGAAGAGTCTTCATGATCTGAGACGCGTCGCCGTATCTTATCTGGAAGAATTTTATCTGCGCTTTTTTCGGAGCGACGTCGAGTAATTCGATAAGCCGTTCCATAAATTCCATGCAGTCCTCGGGCGCGGTTACTATCAGCTGATTATGATAAACGTCGGCGACGACGTCCACGTCCATCATAATGCCGGATTCGACTAGTCTCTTGCCGGCGTCGTCTACAGAAAGCAACCGCAAAATTGGAAATTTCGCGGCGGAAGTGTCGAGCGTTCCCTGCTTCGCCGGTAAAATCGCGTTCATAATCGTCGTTCGAACATTTTCCGCCAACGAATTTTTCATCGGGAAAACGCGCGTCGACAACGCCGTTTCCGCCTTATTGACGTCCAATTCGAGAAGCAGTTTTTGTATTTCCTCCCAGTCGTTCGGAGCGGCTTGAACAATTAACGAGTTCGTTCTCACGTCGGCGAACGCGCGAATACGCGGAGCGAAACCGCCGGTACCCGTCGTTTGAGGCGTTACGAACGTTTCCGTGAGTAACGAGGCGATTTCTTCGACGGACGCGTACTTCAACTTGACGACGCGGAACGCGCTTTCGCCTTCGCTAATCGGTTTGTCGAAGAGTTCGATAAGATCCTTCATATCGTTAAACGCCTGTCCCCAACCCGCGACGAGAATCGCGTTGGGATTCTGGAGCGCGTAAAACACGACTCGACCTTGTTTAGTCGCGAACATTTCGGCGTACAACGTCGTTAAGACGCCGTGAAGCATCGCGCAGTCGACATGTTCCAGATTATAGATCTCCGTCTGAACGTTGGCGATTTTCGCGAGCTCTTCGATCTGTTCGATCATCTGCTTGATTCTCTCGAATTCGGCGTCGGTCGCGTTGTCGATGATGACCGCGTCGATATCCTGGAGAACGGTCGGATTGACGTCCTGAACGATTCCAATTCCCGCCGGAAATCGTTGGGAGCCGTAAAGTTCGTCGTTGGAAACGTCGCCTGGACCTTCGTCTTCTTGATAGGCGACTTGACGAACGGCGGACGTTCGTCGCCGACCGTCGTACTGTTTGTCGCTAAAACTGGAGTTGGCGGACTTTTGTCGTCCCGCGCTCTTTTGACGATCGTATTCGAAGATCTGCTTTAATTTATAGGAATCTCCGTTCTGAATTCGTATGAATTTTCGAACGTTGCCGTTGCGCAACGGAGGTTGGTCCATCGCTTGAATAAGCTCGATCATTTGCGCGCGAAGAATCGGATCGCCTTGGAGGGTAATCCGGTTGTGAAGCGCGTCGATCGACACTTCGCACGCGCGAAAGTCAACGTCTCCCGGTCGTTGGCGTTTAACAAATCGATAGGTGACAATTTGACGTTTCGAGTAAGGATCGTTCGGATTGGAAGCGCGACGCTCAAGACGTTCTCCAAAAAGTTGCAACAAGCCTTCTTGGAGTTCTTCCGCTTTTCGGTATTGCGGACGATAAAAGTCTTCAAGTTCTCCCCCCTGAACTTGATCGGCGTCTGATTCTTTTCCTAAACGCGCTTGACGAGCGTAATTACCGGGAGCTTTTTCTTCGGCGCTTAAACCGTCGACTCGAGTAAGAGCTCCCGAGGCGAAACGGCGATCGGGCGAATTGGCGGTTTTCGTTTCCGGGTAAACTTGAAGAGTCTCAAGAAACTCGCCGACCTCGCGCTGATATTTGCGGTTGGTGCTTACGATAATCGTGCCAAGATCCGGATCGATTCCGTACATGATCGACGGATTATCGGCAAACCTCTGATGAAAAAGAAGTCCGACGTTTTCAGCCCTGGCAGGCAAACATCGATATGTGACAACGTCGAGAATCGAATCGTTGTCGACGGCCGCCTCTCTGATTTCTTCCGGTTGTCCCCAGATCTGCGCGACGCTTTGAGAATTGCGCTCCGGCGCGTTCGACTGCTCGTCGTCTCCCGCTCCGAACGCGACGGCGTATTCCCTTCTCTCGGGCTTGATCGCGCCTTCGGCCTCGTAAGCTATTCTTACGATATCATTTTTATCGGGATCGTAATAATCCTTTTTCGCGACGTTCTTTGGCGTTCGTTCGTTATTCGATTCTCGCTCGTTTTTTGTCGTCGGCGCGTTCGGCGCGAATCCAGCGTCGCCCGCGAAATTCTCCGCGCCTCCCGACGCTAAAAACGCGTCGAAAAGCGGCTCGCTGAAGTCGTTCAAAAGCTTGTCGCATATTTCAAGCGCTTTTTGCGGTCCGTAGAAAGTTACCGAGTTTGCCGACTCGTTGTAACGCCAGGAAGTTTGCTCCCTTAAATTTGCCGGAAGCACGCGGTACAGAAAGGAACCGATTAGAGCGGCGTCTTTGTCTATGGGCGCCGCGAAAGTTCTTTGAACGCACTGTTCGTTGCGCGTCTGCTCGGCGAAAACCTGAGAATAGACCGACGGTTGTTCTCCCGATTCCGCGTCGTCGCTTTCGCGCAAGGGCGGTTGCCCCGCGTAGGAACTCAGTCCAACTCGAGGTTTGTTCGTCGTCGAAGCCGATCGAGATTGGTCGTCGCCGTTGCGCGCGATTCTTGCGGCGGAATTATTCTCTTTCGCGGAAATAACGCGTTGGGCTCCTCGGAGATCCTTCGCGCTTCCCAATACGACGAGCGCGCATATTCCTACGAATATGATCGAACTCCAAGCCGACGCGGCGTGGGGAAAACTTCGTTTGGCGCCGAAACCGGATTTCCGGCGAAAACGTGAAAGCATACGCGTCTTTTGTTTTTGTAACATAACCGAACTCTTTTTTTTAGTTCCAGCGCGAGTCGGCAATCCTTCGCCGCCTTGAGAGCGCGGAACGCAACGAGCAAAAACGAGCGGCGTCACCGCCAGTGACCAATCCTTTGAACGTAAAGCGGTTTCAAACGTTGCGACGCTTTTTTGCGCGATACGCGCGTCGTTCTTCGTCTAAAATCCAAAAAACGGTCGGGATAATAACTCGCCAATAGTACGGGAAAAAAGAGAAACGCTCAAGAGCAGTTTTTTACAGAAAATGACCGTTCCCCCGCGAGAACGAACGACGTCTTAAACGAAAGAAAACGACCGGCGTTATGCGTTTTCGAAGGGCGTATGGAAGCGAACAACGGGAACCGGAACTTTGCGATCCCCGTCGTTTGGGACGAGAATCGTTATCTTCAACGTCGTCCTGGACCGACCAGCGACAAATCGGGATCATTGAACGACAATTCGACGACGCCGACGCCGGAAAGAAACGAGACGACGACCGTTCGATCGAAGGAAGGCCCCGATATCTTTTTGACGACTCCAACACCGTATTTTTTGTGCCGAACAAACGAGTTGATCTTGACGGAATTGAGATCGATCGCCGTCCGGGGCTTTTGATTGCGTTCGTCAGGCGATTTTCCGACGTCCGACGCGAGAAACACGGCGTCAGGGGGAATGAAACGGCCCCGTTTCCTTGGAGGTTTGCGTCGCAACGTGATTTCGTCGCGATCGTCGACGGCAAAGTCGTCGTCGACTATTTCTTCGCAACTATCGTCCGGAAAGAAAATTCGACTACATTTTTCGACGACTTTCCCCGACCTGTCGGAATAGTCCGCGCGCGCGTCTTCTTCCGTCTGTTCGGGCTCGTCGGCGTAGTAGACTTCGTCGTCGATCTGTTCGTCGACGGCGTCAAATTCGTCGCCATATGGCGAGACGTCGTCGACAAATTCGGACGTCTCGCGTTGAAACCGTTTTTTTGTTTTTCCCGCGGGCGCTCCCCAAGACGTTCCATATTGGGAAAAGCTTCGGGAGATCGTCTCTTCATGTTCCGTCGGTTCCTCGCAAGTTTTTGAAGTCCGATCAAAACAGACGTCGCGACTTTCGTTGAACACCCTTGGACGGTCGATCAGCTTGGGTAAGACGACGTTTGCTTTGGGATCATCTTCATTTTTGGACTTGATAGCTCCAAACCATTCGTCTACGTCTTGATAATTGTCGAATCCGTCTTTGGGAAATTCAAACAGAAACCTGCTTGACGTCGACGGCGAAAAACTGCCCCTGAACTCCCTAAATCGCGTTCTGGAAAGTCTCAATTCTTCTTTGGCTCGCGTTAGACCGACAAAAAGAAGTCTTCTTTCCTCTTCAAGTTGCTTTTTGTCGCGCAAAGAACGCTCATGGGGCAAAACTCCCTCTTCGAGCGCGACAAGGTAGACGATAGGAAATTCAAGTCCCTTGGCGGCGTGAAGGGTCATGAGCGACACGCGGTCGTCGTCGGCGTCCCAGGAATCGACGTCGCTGACTAAAGCGACCTGTTCTAGAAATTTTCCCAGTCGATCGACGCGTTCGTCCGGCAACGGGGAATTCTCGCGGCTTTCCTCTTCAAGCTCGGCAAATTCAGCATCGAATTCGCGCACCACGGAAAGGAGTTCCTGAATATTTGCGAGACGCTGTTCGGCTTCTTCCGGCTCTGCGGATTGCCTGATGTATTCGAGATAATTCGTTTCGTTAATGAGCTCGCTTAACACAACTTCAAGATCGAAGCCGTCGTCGATCGATTTTCTCAACTTGTCGATAAACGCGACAAATTTCCGTATCGCTTTTCGGGCTCTTGGCGTGATTCCAGGAATATCGTCCGGTCTCCTTGCCGCCTCAAAACTCGAGAAACCGAGTTGTCGCGCGCTCGCTAAAAGCCGGTTTAACGAAGCCGTTCCTATTCCTCGAGCGGGAAGATTGACGATCCTTTTAAACGATACGGAGTCGTGAGGATTGTAGACGAGTTGCAAATAAGCGCAAAGATCTTTGACTTCCTTCCGATTGAAGAATTCCTGCCCCCTGACAAGTTGAAAAGGCACGTTGTAACGTCTAAGCGCATACTCGAGATTTCTTGACAACGCGTTCATCCGGTAGAAGATCGCGTAGTCTCGAGGCTTGCGTTTGCCCGCCGCTATTTCGGCGGAAATTTCGGCGGCAATCGTTTCCGCCTCTTCCTGCTGATCCGCGCACTGGACGATTCTGGGAGGAACGCCCTCCTTATTGTTGGTAAACAGAGCCTTATCTTTTCGCAACACGTTATGTTTAATCAAAAAGTCGGCGAGACGCAACACTCTTTTATCGCTTCGATAATTCTGCTCGAGCAAAACGACTTTTACGTCTTCAAAGTCCTTCTCGAAATCGAGGATGTTTCGGATATTGGCGCCTCTCCAACCATAGATCGATTGGTCGGGGTCGCCGGTGACCGCCAAATTGGGATAGTCCTGAGATAGCGCGCGAGCTATCGCGTATTGAACGAAGTTCGTGTCCTGATACTCGTCGACAAGAATGTATCGGAACCGGTCGTCGAGCGCGGCGCGGATTTCCGGCTGTTCATGCAACAACGCGGCGACATGAAAGAGAAGATCGTCAAAATCGACGGCGTTGGCTTTTTGAAGCGAGTTTTGATACTCGGGATAGACTTCTTCGACGATTTTTCCGAGCGCGCTTCCTTCTCGGGAATAATAATCCTCCGCGGAAACCAACGAGTTCTTTGCCCAGCTGATGGCGGACGCGATTTTTTGAACGTCGACGTCTTTGGGTAAAGACGTTTTGGGAACAATTTCTTCGAGTAATTTTTTACTTTGATCCGCGTCGTAAATAACGTAGTTCTCTTCCAGACCGACGTAGCGAGCGTATTTTCTGAGCAATACGGCGCAAAAACGGTGAAAAGTGCCAAGCCAAACACGATTGCCCGGCGCTAGTCCCTCGAGACGGCGTTTCATCTCGTCGGCGGCCTTATTCGTAAACGTCAGCGCGGCGATTTGACGGTCGAGCACGCCGTTCTGCAACAGCCACGCGATTCGATAAGTTACGACGCGCGTTTTTCCGCTTCCAGGACCCGCAAGGACGAGCAAAGGACCGTCTTTGTGCGTAACGGCGGCGCGTTGCGCGTCGTTAAGCCCTATGAGAAGACGATTGAGAGATTCGTCAAAACTGTCCTCGTATCTACTGTAACTCATGGCGTCGTCAAATTTATCACCGCGTTTTTTCAGCATTAATAACGCAAAAGAACCGGGGATAGACCTCGGTTCTTAATGAGCTTCGCCGTCGTTTTGGGCTCGACGCGGACGCGTTTCACAGCGGAATCGTCAGAAAAAACCAAACGGATTAAACGGCGACGCGACAGGCGCGCGCGGAAGACTCCTCTGATAGACCCGAGCGGGCGCGGGTTGCGAACGCGCGTTGTTTGAAGGATCAACCGCATAGCCGGAAGCGTTTGCAAAACTGGAATTCGCCGCGGAAACAGATTGGACGTCGGTCGAAACAGTATTCGCGGGTTGATTCGTCGCGACTTTAGGTTCCTCCGTTTCCTCTTCTTTTTCGTCGAACTCCACGAACTCCGCGTCTTTGTCCGTCCGCACCTTTCCGAACGCTTCAAAGTTTCCGGAAGAAATCTGCGCGGGCAGAAAGAGAACGCGACCGTCGGTCGTCTCAATCTTGACTCTTGTCATGCCCGACTCGTTTTGCAACTTAGAAGGATCAAACGAAATCGGAATAACGCAAATTTTGGCGGGACGCAACGCTTTCGGGGAAATGTTGCATTCGATCGCCTTCGAATCGCTGACGACCCTTTTCAACGTAAACTCGTTTGACGCGGAAACGACGATGTTTTTGGTTATCTTCTCGCCCTTGCCGGTAAAGAAGGTCAACGTCGAAGGGGATACGCTTAGTTGAGCGCGGACAGACCCCGAAACATTAAGCGACAAGGGGGCTTGACCATATGCCCCGTTGGACCAGATTCGGACGACCTCGTTGAGGTAACCGGCCGGCGCCGAATCGCGAATCGACACGAGAATCGTCGTTTGCGTTCCGCCGTTTACGCGAGCCGAGCCTTCGATTTGCACATTGACGTTCGGATTGGAACAATCGGCGCGGACGACCGTTTCCGCGCCGGGATAGAAGACGGTCGCGCGTTGCGAACGATTGGGGCGGGACGCGGATCCGCCCCCGTGCCGTTCAGCCTTTGAAACCTCGTCTACGACAAAATTCATTCGGCTCGGCTCGACCCGAACGTTTTCGAGAACCAATCCGACGACGTTGAGCGGAACTTCAAAAGTCGAACCTCCGCGTTGAAAAGTTACCGTCACGGTCGCATGGCGAGCCCCGGTAAAACGAACCGCGTCGATTTGAGCCGCGATTTCGCCCTTTTCACCCGTCTTAAAAACGCGTTTTTCAGGAATGAACACCTGCGTGCATTGGCAAGAAGTCCGCGCGGCAAGCAAGTGCAAATCCTCTTTCGAATTATTGACGAAAATGAAAGAATGGCGCGGAGTCGTGTAACGCGGTATCCCTTTGAAATCGTAGTACGTTTCCGAAAAAATCCCGTTGGACGAACCGTGCTGGGCGACGACGCTTTCGTTCGAGACGCCTGAAAACAGCGACGCCAACATGAGCAAAACGGCGGCGAATAAGCGGCGCATAGCAACCTCGCGTTTAACGCTGAACGCAATTGCCCGGACGATATGCCGCGTCTGCCGGAATCGCGACTCGAAGCCGGAAAAACAATTGTTCAGCGTTTCTCTCCAAATCGAAACACGTCCCAACGCGCGCCGAGCTATATGACCAGGGTGACGACCTGCGATTTTTGAATTCTACGCTCGTTGGAAACAACGATAAAAGTGATTATATGCGTACTATTGGATTTTACAATACTGCATTGAACCTATTTTTTTTATTTTAACGTCTGGTCCTTTTTTAACGAGCCCATACGCTTTCACTTGGGTTATCGACCATAATTTCCGTAATATTTGACAAATTTCGGTTTATTCGTCAAATTTGCAAAAATAAAACAAGTTCTTTTTTCACATCCAACCCCGACGATTACCATATTTGCGTTAAACCCCGTTAACGAAAGGCAAGTTCCGCTTGTTTGGCGCAAGTCCTCAAGTTGTATTGTTCGCGCGGAATAAAGGCGTTTGCCGCCGTTGATGAACTTTTCTGTTTTTCTTCAAAAAGACATTTACTACTCTTTAAAAATTTTAACAAATTCCTTATAATGTTAAGCGTCGGGGCGCCGCGCCTTTTTGGAAAAACGGTCGTTTTGACTAGAATTTTTAGTTCGCTGGAACGTCTAACCATCGGCGGGGTTTCGCGACCTTCGGGAGATTCTCGCTTTTTTGAGCGTTTTCACGGTCCTTCGCCGCAACGATCGGTTGTTTGGTCGACGAGTTTGGCAATCCAAACCGAACGGCTTAGATTGGCTCAAGAAAAATCTCCCGGTTGACGAAAGTATGAAAACACTGCGTACCCTCGAGCATGCGCGAGGCACGGCGTTTCCATTAGCGGACGAGACGCCTATTGGTTCCCGGCGACAAACGTCGCGGGTTTTTGCCGAGGAACCGCTAATATTTGTTCGACGCCTTTTATTTGCGCGTTTGGCGCAAGGAGATTAGGATGACGACTGGATTCTTTCAGTTTTTTAACAGCAAAACTCAATCGAACGCTTCAAAAAAAGCGCGCTCCGGTCGCGATCGTTCTCCTTTGAAGCCTCGTCGTCTTTTGACCGAAACGCTTGAAGAACGTCAGCTCCTCGCTGTCGACGCGTTAGGCGCGAGCGCTCTGCTTGCGACGTCCGGAACGGCAAACGTTGTCGTTATCACCTCCTCCGATTATTCCATCGACGCGATCAAGACCGCGATTCAGACGGCGTCGCTTACGCCGGAGGACGACGTCATTCGCGTTCCGGCTGGCAGCCTAGTCTTTTCGTCGCCTTCCGACGAGATTGAAATTAATTACGACGCCGACGCCTTTGGAAAAATTACCATCGAAGCGGTCGGCGGTCAAGCCTCGATTGACGCTAATGGTCTTGGACGCGTTTTTACGATCAAAAACGGCGACCTGACTTTAGACTCAATTAGCATTACGGGCGGCTCCGCCGAGTACGGCGGCGCGATCGCGAACGCGGGCGTTTTGACGCTTAAGAACGTTGAGTTGACGAACAACTCGGCGTCCGTTTCCGGCGGCGCCATTGCAAACAAGGGCGTTTTGAAAATCCAAGATTCCGTTATTACGGGCAATAGAGCCGCTACGGACGGCGCGGCGGTTTACGACGGCGATTTTGAGTGGCCAACCGTCGCCGCTCCCGAATGGATTTTTCAAATTCCCAAGCAAGTCGGCGAAAAAGACGGAACTATTACGCTTGACCTCTCCGAGTTCGCTAGCGCGGGGGCGTGGACCTACGACTTCGTCTGCTCGAATCCCGAAGCGGATATTTTCTCCGCCGAGCCGACTCTCGTCGGCAGCGTGCTGACGTTGAAATTCATCGGGGACGACGCTTACGCTTCCGAACTCGACCTTTCCGCAGTCGAGTTTACAGTCGTCGTTTCCGACGGGACGACAACCGACGCTCAGACGTTTACGGCGGTTCACAAGGATCAAGCGGCCGTTTCAATTTCCGCAGTTCTCTCAAACAAGACATACGACGAAGTCGCCGAAGAATATGGTCAGACTCATAAACAGGGAAAGAAAACCATTTTTGACGGTATGGAAGCCGAAACCATCCCCGGTACCCAGATTGTCGATCTGTCGAGCGACGACCTTTACGTTCAAATCTGGTCAAGCGACCATTGTTACGAGGATCAGGATTATGAATTGGCGTGGAACGGCGGCGATTTTTCTATCGTCGGGTACGTCGTCGCTCTGCAACTTACCAACGCCGTCGTCGTGGAATCTCAGTACGAGACGCCGGGATCCGATCCTTCCGCCGATCCGTTTGCGCGCGACGCGTACACTCTCGAAGATCTTGGCGACGGGAAATATATCGTCTACCCGACGTTTTCGAACGGAGCTCCTTTCGGATACGACGACGCGATGATGCTTGATATGCTGAAAATTCAAGCGATTGATCCAACGAAACCGGTCAGCGTTGAATTGTTCCAATATACGACGGACTCTTCGCGTCCATCCGCAATGCGTATGTACGACAGAACGCCCGCTCCCGTCAATCCGTCGCAAATTCTTTATTCCGGCGCCATTTCCAATTCAACCGATCCGTATAACGCCCATATGGGACAGACTTACGACGTAGTTTCTTCCGCCGACGAGACTTCCTCGGAGGTCGACGATCTCGCGTTGAACACGTCGAATTCGAACTACGCGACAACCATTTCCAACTCGCTTATCGCAGGGAACGCTGGCGCGGGCTCGGGAGCCGTGTACGTCGGAACCGGAAGATCCGCTCAAATCTACAATGCGACAATCGCCAAAAACACGGTCGGCGGCGCGGCCGTTTACGTCGGAGGGACCGTCTACGTCGCAAACTCGATCGTCGTCAACGACGTCGCTCCGTTCTCGAGCGACGTTTCCGGATCTAACAACCTTGTCAATGCGACAATCGGCGGTTCCGTAACTTTTGATTCGGGCAAACCGCTCTTTGAATCCGACGATTCGTTCGCGCTTGCCGTCGGCTCGCAAGCCGCGAATATCGGATCCGCCGACTACGCGCTCGACGTCGACGGGAACGCCCTAACCGTCGACCTCGCCGGAAACGCTCGTTATAGCTCCGAAGTCGACGCGGGCGCTTACGAATATCAAGGTTCCGCTCCGAGCGTCCCGGCTACGCTTGAAGTTTCCGATTACGTCGATTCCTCGAAAAATCCGACCTTGACCTGGTCGGCCTCTGAAGCGACGGACGGAGTCGACGGTTATTACGTCTACTGCGGCGACGCTCTGATCGGAACCGTAACGACGACCTCGCTTGCGAATCTCGCCAGTCTCGTCGAGCTTTCCGACAACAGTTCCTACACGTTTAAAGTTTCCGCGTTCAACGTTTACGGCGAATCTCCGAGACGAAACGTCATTCTTGACACGACCGTCGTTCCCGAGGCTCCGACGGGTCTTGCTTTTGGCGATTACGCCGACGGGTCCGCGACGTTAACCTGGAACGGAGTTTCCAACGCCGTTTCCTACGTCGTCAGGATTGTCAACGTCGACTCGGGCGAGGTCTTCGCGCAAGATGTGTCCGAAACGAGCTTTACGTTTACCGGACTTAGCGATTTCACAAACTATTCCGCTACTGTGACCGCCGTTAATTCCCGAGGCGAGGCGGAGTCCGCCGCCGAGATTCTCAATACGACGGTCGCGCCGGCGATTCCGACCGGTTTGACCGCGACGGCGTATACGGGCGACGGAACGACGACCCTAGTCTGGAATCCCGTCGACCACGCGGCGGGGTATAAGTTCGCTCAAAAGATCGACGAAAGCTGGGTCGTCGTCGATTCGTCGACGTCGACTTCGCGCTTCGTCGAAGGTCTGGTCGACAATTCAACCTATACGTTCGGCGTCGCCGCCTACGCGGTTAAAGACGGCGTCGAGCTTCTTTCCGATTACGCCGAGGTAGTCGTCTACACGACGGTCGCGCCCGATAAGCCGACCAACCTCGAATGGATCGGCGGATACTCCGATCATTCGGCGACGCTCCAGTGGACGGCTTCCGAAGGGGCTGCCGGTTACCGACTCGCGATCAGTCAGAACGGCGTTTGGACGGTCGTCGACGAAACAAACGGCGTCAACTACGCGTTCCGGAACCTAACCGACAATCAGGAGTTGGTATTTGGAGTCGCCGCCTATTCTACGCTTGGAACGGAAAAGCTGTATTCCGATTACGCTCAGATCGATCTCAACACGGTCGTGGCGCCCGCCGTCCCCAAAGACGTTCGCTTTGCCGCGTACTCCGGCGGAACGAGCGCGACTTTAACTTGGTCCGCTTCCGTTGGCGGCGCGACCGGCTACAACGTCGAACGGTACGCGGGCGGCGAATGGGAGTTCGTTGGGACGACCGACCAGACAAGTTACGCGGTGGTCGTTGAAGAAAACTCCTACTACGCTTATCGCGTCGTCGCTTTCAATCAAGTCGGCGCGCGGACGGCTTCCTCCGCTCCGAGTAAAGAAGCGAATCTTGACACGCTGGTTCCTCCGCGGGGCGACATTACCGTCGTCGCAAGCGGTTACGATTATTCGACGGGCGTCGCCGCTCTAACCTGGACGAATCTCGATCACGCTTCCTACTACGTCGTCGAACAAAGGTCGGGCGACGAAACCGAGTACACGATCGTCGATCCAAACGTCGCCGCCGGAACTGAAGCGACGACGAGTTACAGTCTTACGGGATTGAGTCCGCATACGTCTTAGTGGTTCCGCGTTGTTGCCATGAACGCTAAGGGCGCGGGAAGCGTTGGCGTTTCCGACAAGTTTTATACGGACGCGCCGCCGACGACGCCGGTCGCGACTTCAGTCGTCTACGACCAAAGTTCCGCCTCCGCCACGATCATTTTCTCGTCCGAATATGCGGATAAATACTTAATTACCGATCCGAACGGCAATGTTTTCGAGTCGGACGAAGGTTCTTACGTGGCAACCGGTTTGGAAGAAAATCAAATCTACGTGTATACCGTCGTCGCGATAAACGACGTAGGTTCTTCAGAAGCCGCGTCTATAACGGTCAACACGGCGGCGGTTCCTCATACTCCGACCAATCTTACGGCGGGAGCCTACGCCGACGGTTCCGTCGTTCTTACTTGGGATGACGTCGACGCCGAGACCGGTTATCGCGTCTTCGTTCAAAACGGTTCGATTTGGACTCAGATCGGTTCCGATCTTGCGACCGGAACCACTCGATTTGAAGCGACCGGTCTTTCCGACTACGAGACTTATACTTTCTGCGTCGCGGCGTTCAACGAAGTTGGGGAATCGAGCAAATCCGTATCCGTCGTCGTCGACACGACGGTCGCGCCTTCCAAACCTACCGGATTGACGTTCACGTTTGGCGAGAGCGCGACGTACCAGGGCGACGGCAAAGCGACCTTTGTCTGGAACGCCGTCGATCACGCGTCCGGTTATCAGATTCAGCAGAAAGTCAACGGCGTTTGGACGACGATAACCTCGACGCCAAATACCAGCTACGATCTGACTGGACTCGTCAATTACGCGACTTACGATTACCGGGTCGCCGCTTACGCTCAACGCGGAACGGAACGTTTGTACTCGCCCTACGCGACCGCCTCGCTCGCCACGGACTGGGTTCCGACAGGCGATATCGCGCTTTCCGCCGGAGGATACGACGCGGCGACGAAATCCGTCGTTCTGACGTGGAACGGTCTCGATACCGCGACGGGGTATAATATCGAACAATATGCCAACGGCGACTGGACGGTCGTCGGTTCGACCAACGAGACGACTTATACGCTCGATCTTGCCGACAACGTCGACTACACGTTCCGAGTGGTCGCCGTAAACGCGGTTGGAACGGGTTCTACCTCCAACTCGGTCAACTTCTTCACTTGGGCCGCGCCCGCCAAGCCGGTCGTGGGAGGAAGGTATGATTCCGCGACGTTTTCCGCAACGATTACGTTCAGTTCGGCTTACGCGACCGAGTACGTTGTCACAGACGGAAATGGAACGGAACTCTACAAAGGTCCGGACACGAGCTTTGTGCACGCGGGTCTCGAAGAAAATGAAACGTACCAATATGTTGTCGTCGCGAGCAACGCCTACGGCGTTTCGCCCGAGGAGACGTTTACCCTGTACACAGCCGCCGTCCCCGCGGCGCCGACGAATCTAACGTTTGGAGAATACGCCGACGGTTCGGCGGATCTGTCTTGGAGCCCCGTCTACGCCGCGACCGGATACCGAGTTTACGTCCAGAACGGCTCGGCCTGGACTCAATTTGGTTCCGATCTTGTCTCCAACTCCGTCCGTTTAACGGGTCTTTCCGATTTCAACGTCTACGCGTTCTGCGTCGCGGCGTTCAACGACGAAGGCGAATCGGTCTATAGCGCGCCCGCGACGCTCGACACGACCGTCGCGCCCGCCGCCCCCAACGTTTTCGTAACTTACGGAGGAGAAGCGACTTATAAGGGAGACGGCAAAGCGACGCTTATTTGGGACGCCGTTGATCACGCCGCCGGATACTACGTTGCTCAAAAGATTGGCGGCGCTTGGAGCTTCATCGCTGAAACAACAGATCTTGCGTTCGACGTCTCCGGTTTGGACAACTTTAACGCTTACGAGTACGGCGTGGCCGCCTACGCGACGCGCGGAGCCGACAAACTCGCTTCCGCCTACGCTCCCGTTACGATCGACACGACGTGGGTTCCCGAGGGCGTTCTTACGCTAACCGTCGGATCCTACGATTACGTTGCCAAGACGGCGGCTCTCTCCTGGACGAGCGTGGAACATGCGACCAAGTATCGAATCGACGTCAGAAATTCAAGCGGCGAATTGGCGTTCTCCGCTACGACGGCAGGCTTGACCGCCGACGTAGCGCTTTCGGACAACGAGGCGTACGCAATTCGCGTTACCGCGTTTAACGTCGTCGGAGACGGCGCTTACGACGAGAAAACCATTGTCGCGTACGCGCCTCCAGCCGCCCCGTCGGACGCCGTGTTCGGCGAATTTGTCGCGGAAACTGGCAAGGCCACTATTTCCTGGTCGGACGTTCCGTTCGCCGAATGGTACGAAGTGACGAGCGCTATTGACGATCCAACCGGTTTTAGACAGACCGACGTTCCGTCTTATACGGTCGAAGGTCTTGTCGAGGATATGAACTATACCTATTACGTTCGCGCGTGCAACCACATTGGCGAAAGCGCTGAAGAGGGGTATTCCGACTGGGTTGAAGTTACGCTCGACACGCATACGGCGACCATTCCCAACGCTCCGAGCGATTTCGAACTCGTCGACTACGACGAAGCGACCGTTACCGCGAAACTCGTCTGGAGAGACAATTCGGGAAACGAGGAGCAATTTATTATTCAACGCTCTCTCGACGGAACGACTTGGACGGATCTGGCTTATCTCGAAGCGAACGTCAAATCCTACCAGGTCGCAAATCTGCAGCGCGGCGTCACCTATTACTTCCGGATCGCGGCCTCGAATCAATACGGCGCGTCCGAGTGGGTCTCATGTTCGTTCGCCGTCCCAACGGGCGTTCCCGAAGCCCCGTCAAACGTGAGATTCAGCGAATACGACGATGAAAGCAAAGTATTTGAAATGAGTTGGGACGACAACTCGACGAACGAACTTTACTTTAAAGTCGAGTATTCGACGGACGGCGAGACGTGGGGCGGAGCCAGAACAGTTTCCGCCAATACAAATTCCGTTGAGTGGAGCAATTTGACCGAAGGGCAAATTTATCACTTCCGAGTCTCAGCGTGGAATAACTACGGCGGTTCCGATTACGCCTACAACTCGTATCAAATCCCGATCGACGGCAAGGTCACGCCGGCGGCTCCCTCCAACCTTGTCTTTGGAGCTTTCAATTACGACTCGCGGTCGGTTTCCATGTCGTGGACGAACAACGGTCAAGACGCGAGCGACTCCGCCGATTCCTTCGTTATTGAATATAGTTTTGACGGTATGACGTGGCGTAGCGGCGGTTCTACCGCAGGCAACGTAACAACCAAAACCGCGACCGGTATGATCGCCGGACGCACGTACCACTTCCGCGTTTGCGCTCGCAACGCGGCGGGCGATTCCGGTTGGACGACCGGTTCCTTCGAAGCGCCGACCTCGATTCCCGCGCCGAACGGTTTTGTCATCGGCAATTACGTCGACGGCGACCTTGAAACGTCATGGACTTATGGCGGAACGCTTTCCGAAGATGGAGGTTTCATAGTCCAATACTCTTACGACAACAATTCGTGGAATCGCGCGGGCGATACGAAGGGCGGCGAAACCGAGTGCGTGATTCACGACGTTTCTCGCGGTCGGACGTATTACTTCCGCGTCGCCGCCTATGACGGCGGCATGTACTCCGAATGGATTTACAGCGACCCGTATTCGGCGCCGACGGGCGCTCCAAACGCGCCGACTGGATTAAAGTTCTCGCAGGGGGACGACGAGAAATCGGTCAAGCTTTCGTGGACGGACAATTCCAACACGGAAGTGGGATTCGACGTTCAGTATTCCGTCGACGAGGGCGAAACGTGGGTTTCCGCCGGAAAAACTAATAAGGACGTCGCGGACAAAACGATCGCTCAATTGCGTCCCGACACGACGTATCAGTTCCGCGTCCGCGCTTACAACTACTACGGAGGTTCCAATTGGCTGGTCGGATCTTATGCCGTTCCGCGTTCCGGCGACGTTCCGAACGCGCCGACCGACGTCGCGATCGCTAACTACGACGCGTCCGCCAAGAAGTTGACCTTGACTTGGGCGGATCGCTCGAACAACGAGACTGGGTTCCGCGTCCAATACTCTTACGACGGATCTCAGTGGTACGCCGCAGGCAGTTGCAAAAGCAACGTCGAAGAATGGGTTAAAACGGGTCTGGTCGCCGGACGTTCGTATCAATTCCGCGTCTGCGCCTACAACGACGAAGGTCAGTCCGACTGGGCTTACGGCGACGCGTTCCCGGTTTCCGGCGCGATCCTGGAAGAAGTCGACGACGATACGTTCGATCTCCTCTCGAACTCGTTGCTTGAAACGGAGCCCGTCGACGCGTATTTTGTCGACTACCTTGAAGAAGAGTTTTGAAGTTGCTTTATGAGCGGCGCTTACGAGAACGGCGCCGAGATTTAGCGCAAAGGACGTTCGGATTTCGGACGTCCTTTTTTCTTGCGCGAAAGGCGGAAAAACCGAAACAATCCGTTTTCCAAGGCGCAAGAAATCAAAGCCGTTTTTAACGGGCAAATTCAGTCGCGCTCGCGCCGTCTAAGGAACGTCGTTAGCGCGCCCGACAAGGCGTTTGGAAAAGCGGCGACAAATTGAGTTCTAAAAAAGAAGGAGTTCGCCGTTTTTCGACGATCGACGACTCCCTTGCGGCGAAACCCCTGTCAACGCGTTAATAATCAAAAGAACCGTCCCAATGAACAAAAGCTTCGACGGCGTAATATTCCGGCAAACCGATTTTGTTGTACGCCGCCGCAGTGGCCAGATTTCTATCTTCGGCGCGTTGCCAAAATTCCCTTGCGTCGTCCCCCAGGAAAAGGGCCCCGTCCTTCTGAGAAGCATGACGAAAGATAGCTTCACGTTTTTTCTCGGAGTCTTTGGGAGAAAGGGGAACGGCGATTTCGATCTGATCAAGCGGCCATTCCTGCCAGGCTCCGCGGTACAGGAGAATCTCGGGAACATTTTTTCCCTCTTTTTTCATCTGTTCTAAGACGGAAAAGACGACCAGCGCGCATACGCGATGCGTCCCATGCGGGTCTGACAAGTCCCCGGCGACAAAGATCGCTTCCGGATCGATCGATTCGATGAGATCGCGCGCTATCTTTCGATCCAAATCGGACGCGGGCTTCTTTTCGACCGCGCCCGTGTCGTAGAAGGGCAAGTTGAGGAAATGAACTCGTTCTTCCGGAATTCCGCAAACGCGGTCGGCGGCGCGCGCTTCGCTCCACCGAATTAACCGTTTAAGGTCGAGAGCCTCGCGCGAATCGATATCGCCCGGTTTTTTGCGAAGGAGCGGATCCAGTATTTTCGATTCGACAAAATCGGCGATTGTCCAAGTTCCTTCCGCGTCTTTTCCTTCGTGTTTTCCGTATTCTCGGTCGATTTCCGCAAGCAAATCTCCAATTCTCCTCGCGTCGTAGTCGTTGACGGCGATATTTCCGCTCGTCATATAGGCGACGTGTAGTTCGTGTCCGTCGTCGACTAATCTGATCATCGTTCCGCCCATGCTGATGACGTCGTCGTCGGGATGAGGACTAAAGATCAAAACGCGTTTTTTATTCAAACCGCAGGGATGAAGGGCTATCGTATTCATCATTTGAGTGAAAACCCGATCCGACACTACGGGCGCCGATCCTACGTCGCGGAGAAGCGAATGGAGACCGCTTGCTCTAAAATCGGAATCCGTCAGTTTAAGAAGCGATTTACCCGACTGTCCGCATAACCAAAGCGCCGCGCGTTTTATGAGAGAATCGTCCCATTCGACGCGTCTTACTCGCCACGGAGTCGCGACGTCCTTTAAAGCCGACGCCGCGTTTTTGTCAACGACAAAGGAAACGTCGTCGTGAACGCGCAACCAACCGGCGGGCGTTTCGTCGGTAACAGGGTCTTCAAGCGCGCGCTGAATCACGGCGGCTTTTCTATCGCCAAACGCTAAGACGACAATCTTTTTCGCTTCGAGCATCGTTCCAAAACCGATCGTCAAACCGTGTGTCGGAACGTTCGATTCGCTAAAGAACAAAGACGCGGCGTCAAGGCGCGTCTGATGATCCAGCGTGGCAAGCCTGGCGCGGCTTTTTTTAGACGTGTACGGTTCGTTGAAACCGACGGCTCCGTTCACGGCAACCCCAAGGAGAAGAAAATCGATCCCCCCGGCGTCGGCAATTTCACGCTCGTACTGAAGACAATATTGTTCCAAATCTTCAGACTTGACGCTCGCGTCAAAGCAGTGAACGTTTTCCAGCGGGACGTTCGTCTTATTGACAAAATTCTCGAGCAACCAACGTCTCAGGCTTTGAAGACGATCGGAGTCGACCCCGTAGTACTCGTTGACCATAAAAATGGACGTTCTTGAAAGATCCAAGCCGTCCTCTTTGTAGAGGCGAACAAGTTCCTGGTAGACGCCTATCGGACTCGAACCGGAAACTAGTCCAAGAACCGCCGTTTTACCTTGCGCGTTGCGGTTGCGAACGAGATTTGCTATTTGCCTGGCCACATATTTGCCGGCGTCCGCGTTCGATTCAAACACAAACGTCGGCGCCTCGACGCCGCGCGCCGAAAAAGCTCCTTGAACGGATGGAGATGTTGTCGACATTTTTCTGAAAAAATTGTAAAAGTTTTTTGTTTTTAACAAATATAAGGATACGAGGAAAGGGATAAACTAGTAATTCTTCATAAAAGGTTTGATTTTAATCCTCGCCCCCTCGAAAAAAAGCGCAGTCTCATTATAATGTATAATCGGAGCGTCGGCTAGGCGGGTTGGTCGATATTCGCGAAGTTGTCGACTGCATTCGTTAGGACGTTCCAAGCGCGTTTTGCCAACGCGCGTTGTTTTTCGCGTTAAACGCGCGCAGTATGATAAAGGTCGTATTCTTCAGCCAACTTTAGGCGCTTCGTCGTCTTTTGCGAAGACGTCGCGTCTGTGTTAAATCGCCGGGATGGGTTGAATAACGTTCGAATAGGCAGGGAATAATATGAGTAGATATTTGGGAATAATTGGTTTGGCTAAATATTTCGCGGCGTTGTGTTTAATTGGTTGCGTCGCTTTTATCGGTTGCAAACAGGACGCTGATTTCGTCATGCCCGTCGAAGACGAAAACTCTGAAACAACCGACGATTCTAAGTACGAATCTTGGGTGCGAAACTTTAGCGAAGAAATGAAGAAAAGCGGTTCGGTCGGAACCGAGGGGTTCGCGGCGACCCAAGTCGCGGCGGGAACGACGGGATCCGCGCCCGCGTTCAATTTTGCGACCGTCGCCACGACAGGCGCTGTCCCCGCGTTCAACTTTGCCGCCGTCGCCGCCACGACGGGAAGCGTTCCGTCGTTTAATTTTAACGCCGCCGTAGCGGCGACGACAGGCGACGCGCCAACGTTCAACTTTGCCGCTCCCGCCGCGTCGAACGCTTCCAAATCGTTTGATTTTGGCGCCGCCGCCACAACTTCCGATTCGGCTCCGACGTTTGATTTCGCGAACTGCGCCAAAAAGAATGCGGAGGAAAAGGCGGCGTAAGAAGCCGCCGCGAAAGAGGCCGCTGAAAAAGCCGCCGCCGAAGCCGCCGCGAAGGAAGCCGCTGAAAAAGCCGCCGCCGAAGCCGCCGCGAAAGAGGCCGCTGAAAAAGCCGCCGCCGAAGCCGCCGCGAAAGAGGCCGCTGAAAAAGCCG
>CAMZEO010000029.1 GCA_947305735.1 uncultured Planctomycetales bacterium
TGCAAAATATGCTGTCAAGTCTTGTCTCGGCAAATACATATCGCAAGCGCGACTAAAATGGTCTTGAGAATTGTTTGAGTCATAATATCTTAGAATTTCGTACTTGCTAATCATGTTCACGAAATCGCTATCTTCCCCGTTCAAACATTTATTGCAATAATATTCAAAGAAAAGCTTAAAATGGAACGTATGAGTTTTTAGGTCTATTTCTTTGCCACTTTCATACAAAGGAAGAACGCTGATATATATTTGGTCTTTCTTGGTGGGAGCTTTAATTTTAAGGGTTTCCCGAAAGAACTTATTTGTCTCGGGATCTGCCAAAAGATCCGGATGAACGCATTGAAATCCAGTAATGTTTTCAATAGGAAGAAATAGAATCGGATGCCCCTCTTCATTAAGTGCCGCAACAGCTTTACTGTCCTGATTAAGAAAAAAAGACCTCTTCAGAAGGGACTGTATTGTGTGTTCTCCAAATCCAGAAATCCACTTATAAAACTGTTGCAGCCATGAAAACGACTGCGATTCAATAAAGGATGCAGTAATACCCTTTACAGGTTCGACGGTATAGTATCTTTTGTTTCTCCAATCGTATTTGTTGCCCCCTTGGCGTCCCTTAATAATATCGTCGTTATCTAGACTGGTTCTTACAATTGAATCAATATAATCACAAAGGGAACTGTTGCCTGTTTGGCTTCCTTGCGGTTTGGACGTAAATACCCAATGAGCCGAATCGTTGCCGCAAATTAAGGAGAGTTGTTCATTTGAAAATAGTTTTGTCAATGTTGAAGTGCTCGCCCAATATGCATTCTGAGAAGACGCATATCCTTCGCTAGACGGTAGGATTTCTTCTTCCTGGAATAGGGCCTTGATTGATTCATAAAATGGAAGAAAGGAAACCCTGCTCTTATCATATGAATTGGTAATTAAGGACGGATTATAAGGAATAATACTCAGTATGTTGTCGTCAATTAGGCGCAATGATTCACTTTCGCCTATTTCTTTCAAGCAAATAATCGCGCGCGCCGCAAGATTTGCTAAAAGATTGATCATTCTTTCGTTATGATCTTTACCCGCGCGGATGCCTTCGCGACTATCGGTAAGGAGGAACGGTGCGTGAATAATAAATTTCAACCCCGTCTGTTCCTTTGTTGGGAAAAAACAAAACGCACTTCTAATTTCCGGTCGCAGACGTCCGTTCTCGTCCAAAAAGAAACCAACGGAATATCTTCGTTGTTCGGCGTCGTTTCGTGAAAACAGCCAAAGATTATCATTATGATGACTGTCGCCAAACTTTTGAGTCAAACATATACGTTCTGCCGTAATATCGCCGAATGATAGCTTTTTCTCTATGGTCTTGTCATATAGTCCTTCGTCTGAGCCAATTTTATAATCTATGCGTATGAGATTGGATAGGAATAAAAGCGGAAATGTTAGGTTTTTAAGCTTGTCGGAGATTTCCTCGTATGCTTTATCGGGAGACTTTTCTGGATGATCAAACGGAAAACAAAACAGCGTCTCGTCTAAGCGACGTTTAGGGGCGTCTCTGTCAAGTAGTTTCGGGACGATGAATCTTTCTATGCGAAAACGGACGTTTGGGTCGTAAATATGCGGCTTGGACGTATACTGAAATACCGCCTTAAATCCCACGCCGAACTTTCCAATGGACGCTTCCGACTTGTTGGAATTGGCTATGGACGTTATGGCGTTGACGTCTCCAAGGTTTCCTGTCTCTGAATCTTCTGCTTCTTTTGCGGGATCCGAGACAGAAAAGTGTCTGGTTCCGTTGTGAGCAAAAATTAAACGATCTGGTTCCAGAATAAATCTGCAGGTGGTTGCATAAGCGTCGTCCGCGTTTTGAAGCAACTCATATACAAAATGAGCCTGATCGGAGTATTTTTCCACTACGCTATTTTGCACGCCTCTCAAGGATGGTTTTTCAAGAGTATCCGCGCTCTCCGCTCTATCTTTAGACAATGCGTCAAAAAGAATTCGTTCTTGATAGTTCATTTTTTTTAACTTTGATTGTTGGGCTTATTCAATCGGTTTTTTATTAGTGGTTCGTTCAGAATTGGTTTTTTTAAGCGGCGTTGCGAATAGCGCTTAGAATTATGTCATAAAATGTAATGCCTGCTGAGTTGGGGCGCGTTGTCGATATTGAGAAGCTTTCAAACGCAACCGCGTCATAGTTAATTATTGCGGCGCTGTTTGCATATTTCGACAATAACGCGCCCGAAATTTCAGCGGGCTTTTAAGAAGTTCGCGTTAGAACTCACTCGGCGAGCGTCCAGTGTCTAATGTAATCGATCTGGAACGTGGCGGGCAATTCGGCGGGGTCGGGGAGACCGAACCATTCGGGCATCGTTTCGCTGTCGAAATTGACGGTCAGTTCCTGCGTCCAGTACGTGTTTTCCGATTCGCGCACGAGTTGGTCGTCGACGTACCAGCAGATTTTTTCCGGGGTCCAGAGCAGACCGTAGCGGTGGAAGTCGTCGGCGAAGCGATAGGGCGCTTTCCATTGTCCGCCCTGAGAAATGTGCTTATTTCCCGTTTCCGGCGTTCGCATGACGTGCAGGTTCATGTGATAGATTTGACCGTGTTCCGGATGCGCGCCGCTCATTTCGTAGACGTCGATTTCCGTCCAGCGGTCTTTGTCGTCGGCGTAGAACCAGAACGAGCTTGACGCTTTGGAATTCATCGGTTTCGAGCGCACTTCGAAATAGCCGTAACGGACGCGTTCCTTGCTCTTAACGGCGGCGGTGGTAAAGTCTTTGTACCCTTTTTCCGGATCCCCCATCGACTCGTTTCTCGCGGTCAATTTCAGGAACCCGTCTTCGACCGTTACGTTGTCTTTCGAGAAGAATCCGGGCTGACGGCCAAGCCACGTCGGGTTGGTCCGATACCACTTCTCGTCGTCGAACGTTCCGTTGAATTCGTCGCTGAATTTCGGATCGAATTTCCAGTTCCCGGGCAACGGGCATTTGGGCGCTTTGAGATCCTTTTTCATCTCGTCGAGAGACGGCATGTAGTTGACGTCGGTAACGTGTCCGACCGTAGTCCCGTATTTAATGCGCTTGTTCTTTGACGGAATGACGTTGTACGCGGCGTAGACGGAGCTTGGGCAGCACGTTACGTCGATGAAGCCGACGGTGACGGTTATCGGAACGTCGATGTCGCGCGCGAAGTTGACCGCGTCGTAGTAGCTTGTCGCGGCTTTGACTTTGTCGCGTTCGGCGGGGTCGTTGCGCCAGCGCCAGTTGTCGACGATTTGCGGCCAGCCGGAATTGCGCCCTTCAAGGAGTCCGCCGTGGTCGCAAATCGCGGGCACGGAGCAGACCGCTTCGCTAATGTGTTTGTTCATGCCGGTGAGGATAAGACCGAACCCGCCGCCCTGGCTTGTGCCGTGATAGCCGATGCGCGTTTCGTCGACAAAATCCTGTTCGGCGAGCCAGTCGATCGCGCGATCGAGTCCGAGGATCGGCGCGCGGTAGAAATACGCGTCGCGATCGGACGGCTGATATTCGAAATAGTTGGTTCCAAGGCTCTTATTGTACTCGTCGTACGCCTTTTGACGTTCCGCCTGATCGATCGGAACGTCGTAAGGGAAGACGTTGAGCGTGAAGATCACGAATCCTTCTTTCGCCGGACCGGGGTCGGGACCGAAACCAAGCCCCGCCCACGCGACGTTGACGATCGTCGGATAGGGGCCCCGGCCCTGCTTCGGGATTCCGAGATAACCGTACAGACGCTGTCCGTTGATCGTCGCGAAGTTCACGGCGTACATGTCGCAGGCGTCGTCCGAGAATTCTTCCAACTTACGTTGCCGCATGTCGATCGGAATCGCGCGGACTTCTTCTTTGCCTTTCGCCCAGTATTCGTCGAAATCGACCGGCTTGGGCATGCCCGGCTTGATCGATTCGGGGTCGAACCCCGCGCCCGCGAGCGCTTCTTTTTTGACCGAGCCGTCCGCGGATTCCGCGTTGACGAACACTTTAATGAAGCCCGGCTGATTGAGCGCGCAATTGAAAGTCGCTTCCGCTTTTTCAGACAGGTCGATCGTCTCTTCGGCGAGAACGTCGCGTCCGTCGTTGGTGATTTTGACGGTCATTTTGCCGGAGTCGGCGGGCGCTCCGTTAGCGTCGACGGCGGCGACGGTAAAGTTCGCTTGTTCGCCGACGGCGTAAACGCAATTCTCGCGATCGAACGCGATTTTGATCGTCTCGGCGTTTCCGGCGAAGATCGGCGCGGCGACGAGGAACGCCGTCAGCGCGATCGCCGCGTTGGCAATGAGTTTTTTCATGGGAACTTCCTTGATAAACGAGGGACATAAAAAACGAGCCGGAAAAGGATAATCCGGCTCGTCGCGAGCGTTTAAATTCAAGCGGTCGCGGCGGTAAGAACGTCGATCGCTTTTCGGACGCGCTCAAGAGTTCGTTCTTTTCCGATAATAACCGCCAGGTCGGTGCCTCCGCCCGGCGTCGCCTGCGTTCCGGCCAGCGCGATTCCAAGCGGGTAGAGGAGCCAGCCTCCTTTGACGCCCATTTCCTGAGCGAGCGGCGCGCACGCGTTGTAGACGCCTTCGCGCGTCCAGTCTTCGTTGGCTTCGAGCGCTGGCAAAATCGCTTTGAGCGCGGTCAGGGACGTCGATTCGTCCGTCTTGAATTTCTTATTGCGGTAGAACGCTAGGTCGTATTCCTCGGGCATATGGTCGATAAACATGACGCGGTCGGGCAGATCGCTGAGGATTTCGCAACGCGGTTTGAGGTTTATGCACAACAAGTTAAGGTCGATCGGCGTCTTGACGACCGTTTCGATCCAGGGGCGCGCGAGTTCCGTAAATTCTTCGTCCGACATGCGATTGATATATCCGGCGTTGATCGCGCGAAGTTTTTGGATATCGAAAATCGCCGGAGACTTGTTGATCCACGCGGGGTTCCACTTTTCGATCATCTCCTCGCGCGAGAAGATCTCCTGATCTCCTTTGGGGCTCCACCCGAGCAGGAGCAGGTAATTGATGATCGCGGCGCTCAAATAGCCCTGTTTGACGAGATCCTGATAGCTCGCGTCGCCGTTGCGCTTCGACAATTTGTTACGCGCGTCTTTCATGACCGGCGGACAGTGGACGTAAATCGGCTTTTCCCATCCGAACGCCTCGTACAAAAGGTTGTATTTCGGAGTACTCGAGAGGTATTCGTTCCCGCGAATGACGTGCGAGATCTTCATCAGGTGGTCGTCGACGACGTTCGCGAAATTATACGTCGGCATGCCGTCGCTCTTAATGAGGATCTGGTCTTCAAGCTCGGACGCTTCGACTTCGATATGACCATAAATGAGGTCGTCGAACGAAACGGTTCCTTCCGTCGGCATTTTCTGCCTGATAACGTAAGATTCGCCCGCCGCCAGACGGCGTTCGACCTCTTCTTTAGACAGATTCCGGCAATGACGGTCGTAATGACCGACCGTTTCTCCGGCGGCGCGTTGCTCTTCGTGGAGCGCGTTGAGACGCTCTTCCGCGCAGAAGCAGTAGTACGCCTTGCCTTTTTCGACAAGTTCGACCGCGTAGTCTTTAAAGAGCCCCATGCGTTCGCTTTGCACGTACGGTCCGTAATCGCCGCCGACGTCGGGTCCTTCGTCCCACGTCATCCCGTTTTCTTTGAGCGTGTTGTAAATAATGTCGACGGCGCCTTCGACAAGTCGCGCCTGGTCGGTGTCTTCGATACGCAAAATGAAAACGCCGTTTTCGTGCCGCGCGGTCAGGTACGCGTACAGGGCGGTGCGCAAGTTGCCGACGTGCATGTAACCGGTCGGACTGGGCGCAAAACGGGTGCGAACTTCGCTCATCTTCTTCTCCAAATTCAAGCGGCTGTGTTGACAAGCGCAGGAATCGATTTCCCCGACGCTTTTCCTCTTTAGTGTAGCGATGCGGCGGAAAATATCAACTGTTCAACGGGGATTTTTTGTCGCGCCCGCGCCGTCGTTGGACGAAAGTTGACGCCGCGGTTTTCATTTGATATAATATCCCCGACCAAGCGGATTTCACCGTCCCTTTATTGGGGGAGAACCCGGAATTGACAGACCAAAACGAAGAGAAACTCGATCTTTTTCCCGAAGAAGCGGAATCGAGCAAGCTGAAGCTGGGACTGAACAACGACCGCGTTTTTCGCGCGATCTTTGCCAACGAGAAGAATATCGATCTTCTCAAGATTCTGCTCAACGTCGTCTTAAAAGAGGCGAAACGAACGCCCGTGAAAGAGCTGAGAATCAGAAATCCGTTTCAGCTCGGCGAATGGAACGGTGAGAAAGAGGCTGTTCTTGACGTCGGCGCCGTCGACGAGGAGGGACGCGAGTTCGACGTCGAGATGCAACTGAGTCCGCATGAGGCGCTGATCAAACGCATAGCGTATTACGGGGCTCGACTATATTCCCAGCAACTTACGGCGGGCGATCCCTGGTCGAAGCTCAAGCCGGTCGTTTGTATTTTTTTCATCAACTTTCCGGTTGATAAATCGGCGTCGGACGTTTGGTTCGACGTCATAAGCCAAAAGTCTGAACGCAGAACCGGGTTTGGCTTTCAGGAAATAACGACGATCGTCGTTCGCCTGCCGAAACTGAACGAATGGAGTTCGACTCCGAAGAAAGCGTTCTCGAAGCGCCTGAGAAATTGGGTTAGGATTTTGGCTCTTTACCCTCGTATTTCAAGAAGAGAAGTCGCGCGTCTTGAAAAAACGACGGAAGGATTTGCCGAACTTCGTAAAAAATATACGAATTATTCCAGCGCGACATGGGCTAGTAAAATGGTTGACGCGGAATTAGCTCGGCTGGCGACGATAAGGGAATTTGAATTGTCTCTTGCCAGAAAAGATCGAGAAATTGAGGATAATAAACGGGAAATTGAGGATAAAGATCGGGAAATTGAGGATAAAGATCGGGAAATTGAGGATAAAGATCGGGAACTACAAAGGCTGATCGAATCTCAGAAAAAGCGTTTTTTGAAAGCGATTAGAAACAAATTTGGCGTAGAGTTGGCGGAAACGCCCTCTTACGCCGAAGGAAAAACGGCGGAAGAACTTGGCGATCTTATCGACTCCGTCTACGAGAACGCCTCGTATGAAGAGTTTCTCGCGTCAATTCAAAACGACGCGAAATGACGCGTGAAGAGTTTTTCAAGAAGAGAGGTCGCGCGTCTTGAAAAGCCGACTGAAGGATTTGCCGAACTTCGTAAAAAAAGATACGAATTATTCAGCGCGACTTGGGCTGGTAAAATGATTGACGCGGAATTAGCTCGACTGGCGACGATAAGGGAATATGAATTGTCTCTTGCCAGAAAAGATCGGGAAATTGAAGAGCTTGACAGGGAAATTGAAGAGCTTGACAGGGAAATTGATAATCTTGACCGGGAACTACAAAAACTGATCGAATCCCAAAAAAGGCGTCTTTTGAAGGCGATTAGAAACAAATTTGGCGTCGAGTTGGCGGAAACGCCTTCTTACGCCGAAGGAAAAACTGCGGAAGAACTTGGCGATCTTATCGACTCCGTCTACGAGAACGCCTCGTATGAAGAGTTTCTCGCGTCGATTCGAAACGACGCGAAATGAAGACGAATTTAAGCGCGTTTGCATGATACGCAAACGCAACAACCAAAGGAAACGAACATGAAATTATCCAGAAGAACCTTTATGTCGGCGAGCGCGTTGGCGGCGGCGCCGGCGTTTGTGCCGCGCTCCGTTTTAGGGGCCGGATTTGTTTCGCCGAGCGAAAAACCGACCCTTCTCGCCATTGGAATCGGCGGGATCGGCAATTCGCACGCGCAGGAGGCTCGCGACGCGGGGTTCCAGATCGAAGCGCTTTGCGACATAGACTGGAACCATGGCGAAAAGACGTTCAAGCTCTTTCCGGAAGCGCGAAAATATAAGGATTTCCGCGAAGCGATCGACAAAGAAGGGGATAATATCGACTGCGTATATTGCGGAACCCCCGACCATACGCACGCGATCGTCGCGCTCGCGGCGTTGCGCGCCGGCAAACATACATGCTGCGTTAAGCCGTTGACGCGTACGATCGAAGAAGGTCGCGCCGTCGCGAAGGCGGCGCTCGACGCGGGCGTCGCGACGCAAATCACGACCAGCCCCGCCACCGGCGAGACCGGCTGCCGCGTCTGCGAGCTTCTCGACGCGGGCGCGATCGGACAAGTTCGCGAAGTCCATATTTGGAGCGAACGACCCGTCTGGCCGCAAGGCTCTCCGACGTTGCCCACGTGGACCGATCCGATTCCCGAAGGGTTCGATTGGGACGCGTGGCTCGGCCCCGCGCCGAAGATTCCGTTCGCCGACAAATGGCCCGAAGCGTCGCCGATTCCGTATATGTCTCCGCAGAACTGGGGCGGCGCGGCGGTCTTCCATCCGTTCAATTTCCGCGGCTGGACGGCGTTCGGCACGGGCGCGCTTGGCGATATGGGCTGCCACTGGGCGAATATTCCGTATCGAGCGTTGAAATTGGGGACGCCCGACCGCGTCGTCGCGTCGACGACTAAATTCTACGGGGACGCGTTCCCGCTGTCGAGTTTGGTTACTTACGACTTCCCCGCGCGCGGCGATCTCGCGCCCGTTCGGCTCGTCTGGACGGACGGCGGTATCAAACCGCCTATGCCGAAAGACTGGGAAGGAGACGAACTCCCGTCCGAAGGCGTTTTGTATATCGGCGACGAAGGCGTCATGTTCAACGATCAGATTCTTAATAAGGAACGCGCGAAGAAGTTTGAAGACGTTCCTCGAACGCTTCCTCGTCGCGGACAAGTGATGAAAGAATGGCTTGAAGCGATTCGCGGAGGCGAGCCCGCCGGGTCGAACTTTCCCGACGCCATGCCGGTTCTGGAATTCGTTTTGCTCGGCGTGTTGGCGATTCGCAGTCGCAAACCGGTCGAGTTTGATCCGGTCGCGCTTAAAGTCAAGAATAATCCGACCGCCGACGAGCTTCTTAAGGCAAATTATCAAAACGGCTGGACGTTGTAGCGTCAGACGGACGACCGAATAAGAAAGAGAACGCCCGCGCCTCTTTTGGGAAGTCGCGGGCGTTCCTTTCGCTCGAATTCAACGCGCAACAAAACCAATAGGAGTCAGGATCAAGGATTATCGTTGAATTTGAGTTTTTCAAGCAACTCGTTGAACGCGAGTTTTCTCTCGAGAAGATGGTCTTTCATATCGTTGGCGCCAACTTTAATATTCGACCCCGCCGCCGCTCCGTACATATCGCCGCCCATGCCGCCGCTCATGCCCATGCCCATGCCGCCGGTCTTCGGACCTGTTTCAATGAATTCGTCGGTCTTTTTAAATTCTTCAATGGCTTCTTTGAGCGCTTGAACGAACGCCTTTTGTTTTTCGTCCTTTTCGTCAAGTTTGGGTAAAATGCCGAGACCTTCTTTTTTGTTTTCGCCCTCGATCGCCGTCTTGATGCATTGGAAACCGTACTGAACGCGCGCGACGATTGCTTCCATACTCTTCTGGTTTTGGATCGAGCCGCTCATGCCGCCGCCCATACCGCCGGAAACGCCGCCGCCCGTCATACCCATGCCGCCCGTCATGTCCAAGCCGCCGCCCATCATGCCGCCGCCCATTCCGCCGGACATACCGCCCATTCCGCCGGACATGCCGCCCGCGCCGCCCATGCCGTTCGCCGCGTTTTTAACCGAGTCGCGAATCAGCTCGGAATCGATATACTGGGATTCTTCAACGCAAAAGTCGCGCGCGAGCGAGACGAGCGATTTGGCCAGACCGGGGTAGTCGTAACCTTTGAGAGAGTCGAGTTTCATATCGCCGACCGCTTTCGCCGCAATACAACGAAGTTCGAAACTGGAATCGTTGTCCTCGATGATCTTTCTGAAAAGATCGAGCGTTCCGGAACCGCCTTTCGTGCCTTCGGGGCTCTTAAAGCTCGCGAGACCCGTCACCGCGTTTTCCGCGAAGCACTCGTAGATTTCGTCGCGGATTTTATGATCCTCCGCATATTTCTCGTCGAGAACTTTCGCGAACGTCGTTTTGACGCCGTTGCGGAGTTTCTCGTCCTTAATGTCAAGTTGGGCATGGCGCACAAGACCGATCAGCGCTCCGTAACGAACGTAGTCGGGAACGTCTTTCGAACTGGCGACTATGTTCGCAAGGTCGGGAATCGCGTCGGAATAGGGCGTGGCGGGGGAGTTTCGATCTTCGCCGGCCGCCACGTTGAGTTCGCCGATTGCCAGAACGGCGTTGTACCGACACGCCGGATAGCACGCGCTGGAACCGGCGTAACTCTTCAACACGCTCGTCGCTTCTTTGAGAAACGTCGTCTGCGCGGCGCCGCCAAGACTGACGCCGTCTTGGACGAGTTCCTGACGATATTTCACTAAATCGCGACCGTTTGCGCGAACCGTCCAGCGCGCAAGATAGTATTTCGAGAGGAAATTTTTAATTTGCGCGGAGTCGCCGCCGCCGATAACGGAGTCTTTCTGAGCGGCAAGGGACTCGTCTACGTTCGCCTCTTTATATTCCTGGGCAAACGCGGCGCCCGCAAACGCAAGCAGACAGACCGCGACGACTGCGGACGCGACCCTTCGGCTTGAGCCGCGCGCCAATTCGAACATCGGGAAGGTTTTCATGGGTTCTCCGCTGAATTGTCAAATTTCCTGAGGAAGCGACGTCGAAACGTTTTCGACGCGCGTCGACCCAATGAGCCGACGCTATAAACTCCATGATACCGTCAAGAGGCGGTTGGCGTCAAGCGTTTTTGAACAAACAATTTTTAAATAGATGAAAAAAGAAGCGAAAAAAAGGAATATAACGGCTCTCGAACAAAAAACGTCGACTTTTCAAGTCGGCGCGCGGCGTTACAATATCGAATTATGTCCAGAAATACCGCAACCTATAGCCATATCGTCCGCGAGTCGCTGCGACAGCTCGACGCGCCGTCCGGCGTCGCGCTTCCGGAACCGCCTCTGCCCATGCTTGTCACAGGCGCGACGGGGGTCGCGGGCTACGGCGCGCTCGCGTACTTTCAGTCCCGCTTTCCCGGTCGGGTTTTCGCGTCCGTTCAGGAGACTGATCTTGATTTTCCCGCGCCCGATTTGATCTATGTCGATTTGCGCGATTATTCCGCCGTCGAACGGCTTTTTGACGAACATAGGTTCCAATCGATTCTCGACTGCGCGGGCAACTGCGCGTTGAAGGCCTGCCAGCTCGATCCGAAAATCGCGTGGGATCTTAACGTGGAAGTCGTTCGAAATTTAGCGACGTATTCCCGTTCGCGCGGCGTTCGACTTGTTCATCTTTCCGTCGACATGGTTTTTCGCGGCAGGAAAGGCGGCGGATACCGCGACGACGAGCCGACGTGTCCCGTCAACGTTTACGGACAGACTATGGTCGCCGGAGAAGAGGGCGTCGCCGAGCTTGATCCTTACGCGGCGACGCTGCGTATTTCGATGCCGATGGGCGTCAGCTTCAACTGGCATGCCGGAGCGATCGATTGGATCGCGTCAAGGTTCCGCGCAAAACGTTACGCTTCTTTATTTTACGACGAAGTGCGAACGCCGACGTACGTCGACGAGATGGCGCGCGTCTTTCGCGCCTTTCTGGGAAACGATTTCTCGGGAGTCCTCAATTGCGGAGGTCCCCGACAGGTTTCGCTCTTTCAGATGGCTCAAATTATCAACTGGACCGGAGGATTCGATCCCGAATTGTTGCACGGAATGTACGCGGAAGAGTATTGTCCCGTGCCGCCTCGAGTTAGGAATTGCGGTATGGATTCCTCAAAGTTGCGCGAAGTTTTGGGGTTTGATCCCTTCAGTCCATGGCCCGCCCAGCCTGAATTCGTGCCGACCGATCGCGGATGGCATTTGCGCCGACCGCCGGAATTTAAGGGGTCGACCCCGTTCATGAATCGAGTCCTTTCTTGTTCCCCGAGACTCTATTCGGACGACGCCAATTATTTGGCGGATCTGTTTTAATCGCGGAAAAACGTCCGCGTTCCCGCCTGGAAAGGGAACCGAGAGAAATCGCGTTCGCTTGTTTCTTATTCAAAATCGGTTGCAAATATTTCTAATTGGCGCTACCTTTGCTTGTTCTATTCTCGCATAGCGCCGCGTCGGCGGCGAGGGGGTTCTAACTCGAACAAACGTCGGCGCATACAATAAATAAGGCGCGCGTATGAAAAGGAGACGTCTGATGAATTTTTCACAAGACAAACTTACCACGAAATCTCAGGAAGCGATTTCCTCGGCTCAGCGGCTCGCCGTCGCCCATTCCAATCCGGAAATAGGCTCGATCCACTTGCTTTCGGCGCTTCTCGGAGAAACGGACGGAAACGTCCTACCCATATTCAAGGCGATCAACGCGGACGTCGATCGGCTCAAAAAAGCCGTCGATTCCGACGTGGCGCGTTTACCGCGCGTGAGCGGAACCAATCCGGGCGTCGGTTCGGACTTGCAAAAAGTTTTCGTTAAGTCGGCGGAAGAAGCGACGGCGCTTACCGACGAATTTATTTCGACGGAACACCTGTTGCTGGCGCTGACCTGCGTCGACTGCCCCGCGCAAAAAGTCTTGAGATTGTTCGCGATCGACCGAACGAAAATCCTGGAAGGAACCGGATCCGTGCGAGGCAATCATCGCGTCGTCGATCAGGAGCCGGAAGGAAAACTGCAAGCTCTGACCAAATACGGAATCAACCTTGTCGACAAGGCCAGAAAAGGCAAGTTAGATCCCGTTATCGGACGGGATTCGGAGATCAGACGCGTGATCCAGGTGCTTTCGCGAAGAACGAAAAACAACCCCGTCCTTATCGGAGAGCCGGGCGTCGGAAAGACCGCCATCGTCGAAGGGCTCGCGTTGAGGATCGTCGAGGGAGACGTTCCCGAGAGTCTGAAGGACAAAGAGGTCGTCGCTCTCGATATGGGCGCGCTCATCGCTGGAGCGAAGTACCGCGGCGAATTTGAAGAGCGGCTTAAAGCCGTTCTTAAAGAGGTCGAAGATTCGCTCGGACGCGTGATCCTGTTTATCGACGAACTGCACACGGTCGTCGGGGCTGGCAATCAGCAGGGAAGCGCCGACGCGGCGAACCTGCTCAAGCCGGCTCTTGCGCGAGGAGACGTCAAATGCGTCGGAGCGACGACGCTCGACGAGTATCGAAAATACGTCGAAAAAGACGCCGCGCTTGAACGACGATTCCAGCCGGTCATGGTCGACGAACCGAGCGTCGAAGACTCTCTTGCCATTTTAAGAGGGCTCAAGAGCCGGTACGAAACGCACCACAAAGGCGTTAAAATCACCGACTCCGCGCTTGTCGCGGCGGTTGAATTGTCAAATCGGTATATTTCCGATCGATACCTGCCCGACAAGGCGATCGACCTGGTCGACGAGGCGATGAGTCGGCTCGCCATGGAGTTGCAAAGCGTGCCGACTGAAATCGACGACGTTCAGCGGCGTATTGTTCAGCTCAAAATCGCCGAAAGTCAGCTGGTCGACGAGACGGAGCAGAGCGCGGTCGCAAGACTCGAGGAAATTCGCAAGGAACTCGCCGCGAAAAACGAGGAACTTGCCGAGCTTAACTTGCGATGGGAAAAAGAAAAAAGCGGCGTCGGCGACGTACATCAGACCCGCGAGCAAATCGCCGCCAAAGAGCGCGAATACAAGACGCTCGACGCGTCGATTAAGCAGGCGTTTCAACGCGGGGCGAAAGTCGACAATTCCGATTTCCAAAAACTGGCCGATATCCACGCGGAGATTCAGACGTTGCAGAACCGCTTAAACGAGCAGGAGGAAGAAGAGAAGTCTTCCGAGTCCGCTCGAGGAGACAAAGGCAAAGCGCGGCCGAAAAAGTTGTTGCGTCAAGTCGTCGGTCCGGACGAAATCGCCGAAGTCGTGTCGTTGTGGACGGGCGTGCCCGTCGCGCGAATGATGGAGACCGAGCGCGCCAAATTGCTCTTCCTGGAAGATCGATTGCACCTGCGCGTCGTCGGACAGGACGAGGCCGTCGACGCGGTCGCCAACGCCGTGCGCCGAAGTCGAAGCGGGTTGCAGGATCCGAATCGACCGATCGGGTCGTTTCTGTTTCTCGGTCCGACGGGCGTCGGCAAGACTGAGCTGTGCAAAGCGCTCGCGGAAGCGTTGTTCGACGACGAGACGGCGATCGTCCGCATCGATATGAGCGAGTTCATGGAAAAACATACCGTGGCGCGGCTTATCGGGGCGCCTCCGGGATACGTCGGTTACGAAGAGGGCGGCGTGTTGACCGAAGCGATTCGGCGCAGACCGTATTCGGTCGTGTTGTTCGACGAGATCGAAAAAGCGCATCGGGACGTGTTCAACATTCTGTTGCAGGTTCTTGACGACGGGCGGTTGTCCGACAATCAAGGTCACACGGTCGACTTTACGAACACGATTATCGTCATGACGTCGAACCTCGGAAGCCAGGCGATTCGCGAGATTACTTCCCAGGGAGGAAGCAAGACCGAGTTGGAACAGGCGGTCGACACGATTCTCAAAGGACATTTCCTGCCGGAATTCCTCAACAGAATCGACGAAACGATCGTCTTTCAGCCTCTTGACCGCAAGCAGATTCGCAAGATTGTCGAGTTGCAGGTGGAGAAACTGCGAGGGTTGCTCGCCAGGCAGAACGTCGATCTCGAACTGACCGAAGACGCCTACGACGGCGTCGCCGATTTGGGGTATCAGCCTGAATTTGGCGCCAGACCGCTTAAACGCGTGTTGCAACGTCAGCTCCAAAATCCGCTCGCGCTGGAGTTGCTCGGTCGTCCGGTCAAAACGGACGAGTTCGCGCAAACGGCGCCGACGAAAATTATCGTCGACTACGACGGAAAGGAGTTCTTCTTCAAACGCGACGGCGCCTCCTCCTCCGGTTCGCCCTCGCGCGCGAGCTGAGAGTAACCGCCCCTTCGGTCGCGTCGCGTCGCCGGTTGAAGTCGCGAACGCCTTCGAAGGGATCGTCGTTGGCGACCTCGCAAAACGGCTTGCGCGGAGATAAAAATCTATTCCCGAAAATTGGAATATTTTCATTTTTCGGGAATAGAAGCGGAGTTGCCTGGGAAATTACCGTCCCTTTGTTTTGGAAGCGCGTTACGCTTTGGGCGTTTTTGGGGCGACGACCGTCGTTCCGCCGCCGCGCAGTGACAGGTCGAACGGCGGATTGTCCGCCCACGAGCCGCCGGTGAAGTCGGGGAAGTCGATCGGTCGAGAGCCATGAGTCACCGACCATAAGCTCAGCGGAGTCACCGCGCTCCACGTCGCGCCGTCGTAGACGGAGATGTTCAGCGGCAGTCCGTTGTGGATCGAGTCGATCAGCTGATAGTCGCAGATGAAGTCCATGCCCCCGTGACCGCCGAATTTCAGCGCGTTTTCCGTCAGGAACTTAATCAGCTCGGGCGCGTGTTCTTCTTTGACCGCTTCCATCTCTTCGTCCGTAAGAGGCGCGTTGTGGTCGAAATAGATCTTGCCCGGCTCGGGGTATTTTTGGACGAATCCCCGCGTGCCGCTCAGGACGTGGCAACGCGAATAGGGACGCGGCGCGTCGGTGCAGTACTGAATTTTGACGACTTTGCCGTTCTGCGTCTTCACGAGCGACGTGTTCATGTTCCCGACGAAATCCGCGCCGATAAACTGTTTATGATATTCGCTTCCCTGCGCGAGATAGCGCTCGAAAATCGGTTGACGCGTAAAGTCGGCGGTCTCGACCGACGTTAGGAAGACGGGTCGATCTCCGGCGTTGATTCTCATCGCTTCGCAGACCGGGCCGAATCCGTGCGTCGGGTACCGATTCCCTTTGACGATCGTGCCGATCATACCCCGATATCCGCCCGCCTTTTTGCTCAGCGGCGGCATAGGTTCCTGGAACGTCGATTCGGGGTCGATGTAGTGAATGTACGCGCCTTCGCCGTAGACAAGCTCGCCAAAGAGTCCTTTAAGCGCCATGTTGATCGTGAGCGCCTCGAAGAAGTCGAAACAGCAGTTTTCGAGAATCGCGCAGTACTTTTTCGTTCGCTCGGAAGCGTCGACGATTCTCCAACAGTCGGCGAGCGTGTACGCGAGCGGAACTTCGCACGCGGCGTGCCGCCCCGACTCCATAATCGCGCAAGCCATTTCCGCGTGAAGATACTGCGGCGTCGTAACGTAGATCAAGTCCAAATCGTCGCGCTCGAGCATATCGCGCCAGCTTTCTTCGTCGCGGTAATACTCCGTCGGCATGGGATAGTCGATACTCTTGAACCATTGCCGCGCGCGTTCGATCGGATATTCGTAACAATCGGCGATCGCTTTAATTTCAACGCCCTCGAATTGCGACAGGCGTTGAATCGACGCGGTTCCGCGTCCGCCGATTCCGATATAGCCGACGCGGATATTCGAAATAGCCGGAGCCGCGTAATTCTTCATGTTGAACGACGAGCGGCGATCCTTTAAGATAAGCGTCGTTTCTTCGACGTCGTCGCGAAGATTCTTTTCCTGACCGTAAACGTTCGCCAAAGCCGCAAGCGCCGGAAGACCGGCGAGTCTCTTAAAAAATTCCCGTCTCGAATGGGACATGACGCGCTCCTTGATCTTTGTTGCGTTAATACGTCGCGCCAAAACGACGCCGACGCGACCATCTGACCAGACGCGACCCACGAAATCAAGCGACCGCTTTTTTCTATTGAAAACGAAGTCCGGTTGTGATAAAATGAGACCGTCGGTTTTGCGGACTTACGGAGAAGTTCGCCGCGAGACTTTGAACAATTTTTAACGATCTACAAGAGAGGCTCTTTTATGAAAAAATACTTGGCGGAACTTATCGGAACGTTTACGCTAACCTTTGTCGGGTGCGGCGTCGCCGCCATGACCGGTTGCAACGGGGCGGAATGCGACGGCGCTTACGTCGCGACCGCGCTCGCGTTCGGTCTGACGATCGTCGCGATGGCGTATTCGATCGGGAACGTGTCCGGATGCCACGTTAATCCCGCCGTTTCTCTTGGCGTCATGCTCAACAAGGGCATGAGCGTCAAAGATTTCGTCGGGTACGTGATCGCGCAATGTTGCGGCGCGACCATCGCCGGCGCGCTCCTTATGACGCTTATCGGAACCGACAAAGGGCTCGGTTGCAACGCGCTTTACGAGGGCGACGTCGCCAAATCGTTGATCATTGAAGCGGTCTTGACCTTTATCTTCGTGCTGTCGATTCTCGGCGTTACGAGCAAAGCGGAATTCGGCAAAGTCGCCGGGCTGGTCATCGGCGGTTCGCTGACCCTTGTTCATCTCATGGGAATCGCGTTCACCGGCACGAGCGTCAATCCCGCGCGTTCGCTCGGTCCCGCCCTCATGCTCAAAGGAGACGCGCTCTCCTGCGTCTGGGTCTTCTGGGCGGCGCCTCTGGCCGGAGCCGCGATCGCCGCGATTGTCTGGCGCGTCCTTGTTTCTAGCGACGAACCAAAAAAGTAAGACTGAGCGGCGGTCGCGCGACCGTCGCGCGCCGCGGCTCAATCGGTTAAACAAAGGGAGCCGCCGTCCTTGGAGGACGCGCGGCTCTTTTTGCGGACGTTAAGCGCGAAACGTCGCGTCAAGTCGTCGTCGGGCTTTTCGGCGGCGTTTTCCTTTTTGACGGTCGCGACGGACCAATCGAGCGCGGCTCCGACCTTCGCCGCGATTTGTTTCGGGGAGAGATCGGCGTCGGCGCGATTCCGAGACCGACTAGAATTCCCGATTCTCCAGTTTCTCTCTAGTGGACCACAATCCGGCGCTCGGCGCGCTGATGAAGTAGATCTCCTCGCCGTCGGGCATGACGTTGAATCCGTGTTTCACCGTTTCCGGATTGTAACGCTCGAGCGTTTCATGAAGATCGGCGTATCCAAAACAGACGCTTTCCATATCCTCTTTGGAGATATGACCCGGCGCGTAAACGATTTTGAATCGACCTTCGGACGACCCGTGAATCAGGTGCGCGGTTCCATGCGTTAGATCCTGCAAAATCGGCTCTTGTTTCCACAGCTTCATGACGTTTGCCGTGCCGGAATACCCGAACTTTCGAATCAACTCGTCGACGTCTTTTTGCTCGCCGAACCGTTTCAGACCGGGCGCTATGATCAGCAATTCGCCCCCGTCCGCCATCGCCATGCGCGTTCGATAAATCGCTTTATTCGCGACCCATGTGCTGTAAAACTCGTCCCCTTGCATGACCGCGACGACTTTTTTCAACGGCGGGACGATCGTAATATTTTGTTCTCGCGAGACTTTCGCCGCGTCAAGATAGACGTCGACGTCGTCTCCAACGTATACGCCCGTATGACCGAGCCGTCCCTTGGCGTCGTAAGCCATCGTTACTTCGACGTAGCAGTCGGGCAGGAATCCGAGGAAATCTTCTTCCGCCTTGTTGTAGCATTTTCGCAACGGCGTCGTCAAATTGCCAAGATTGTTTTCAATTCCGCAACACGCCGCCATCATATGCGAGGCGCAGATCGTCGGCTTGCCGCCAAGACCGATAAAGTAGTTCTTGTTGTGATTGGCGAAACCGAGCACTTCGTGCGGCACGACGTGTCCGACGTTAATGACCAGATCCCACTTTTCCCTGACCAGCGTCGTGTTAAGAGCGATGGGAATCGACCAGTCCGCCTTGCCTTTCGAGACCTCTTTGACGAATTCGGCGGGAACTTCGCCGATAAGCGTCGAGCCGTCGCGCCAGTCGTGCTTGAGAATGCGCTCTTCAGGAATCGACCCGAACATCCGTTTGTTTTGCTCGGGCGTGTGCGGGAGGTGTTGGCCGAGCGTCGGTATGACGTAAACCTCGGCGGTTTTCGAGAAGATTTTATAGAGTTCTTCCGCGATTGTTCCGGCGCCGCTGTGCGCTCTTGTAATATCCGGCGGGAGCAATAGGACGCGCTTCGGATCCCTGCAAATTCGTTCGCGCGCTTGTTCGGCGGCTTCGCGCGCGGCGTCCAGGACTTGTTCTATAGTCAGATTCCCTCGTTCGACAAACCAGGATGGCATTTTCGTACTTTCTTAGCAGCTTGGGACGTTTGAACGGACGATATTCAACATTCAACGACGAATTCTGTCGACGACGTCGAACAGAACGTCCCTGAATTCTTCCGGAGAGGTTTCTTCCAACGTTTTTCCCCTCTTTTTGAGGGTTTCGTTGACTTTAATCGCGGTTTCCCGCATGACGGCGTGCGTTTCTTCGCAACCTCCGACGAGCGTAAAATTCTCGCCGCGCGTGAGGCGCTTGTCGCCGTCGGTATTGTCGAGCCCGACGCCCAGCATATGCGCGCGCGGCTTCTGTTCGACGTCGGTTGGACGTACTCGTTTCATAATGCGCGGTCTCCTGAAAAAGGGAAGATCATGCGTCGAATGCGCGAAGAAGGCAAAATGGCGCGCCGTCGTTCGCGACGCGCCGAAGCGGACGCTCAGCCTCCGATACGCTCGGTGATTTCGACGACCAGATCGTCTTTTTTAACGCGAACCTGTTCGAGCGAATCTCGGTCGCGAAGCGTCACGGTTCCGTCTTGCATCGTCTGTCCGTCGACGGTGACGCAGAACGGCGTGCCAATTTCGTCCTGACGACGGTAGCGGCGTCCGACGGCGCCTTTTTCGTCGTATTGGACTGTCATTTTCTTTTTGAGTTCGCCGTAGATTTCGGCGGCGACTTCCGGCATGCCGTCTTTTTTGACGAGCGGGAATACGGCGACTTTGATAGGAGCAAGGCGAGGATGCAACTTCAGGCAGGTTCGCTCCTCCTCTTTTCCGGCCTCGGAGGTCGGGACTTTGTCGACGTTGTACGACTCGCACAGGAACGCGAGCGTCGCGCGATCGGCGCCGGAACTCGGTTCAATGACGTGCGGAATGAACCGCTCTTTGCGCTGGTCGTCGAAGTAGGACAGATCCTTGCCGGAACCGCGCCATTTCGGAGCTCCGTCCGCCCCCTTTTCCAGAACGAGCGAATCGCCTTCGCGAACCAATTTGCCTTCGACGTGCGAACGAAGGTCGAAATCTCCTCGGTGCGCCACCCCTTCAAGCTCGCCGAATTCCCCTTCGGGCAGGAACGGAAACGCGTATTCGATATCGGCGGTTCCGACCGAATAGTGGGCCAGTTCCGCTTTGTCGTGTTCGCGCATTCTGAGCCGTTCGCCGGCGAGCCCCATGTCGACGTACCACTTGAAGCGTCGGTCGCGCCAGAATTTATACCACGCTTCCGACTCGGACGGATGGCAGAAGAACTCGATTTCCATCTGCTCGAATTCGCGACTGCGGAGCGTGAAGTTTCGAGGCGTGATTTCGTTCCTAAAGCTCTTGCCGATTTGCCCGACCCCGAACGGAACGCGCACGCGCGTGCTGTCGACGACATTTTTGAAATTTACAAAAATGCCTTGGGCGGTTTCCGGACGCAGGAACGCGGCGTCTTCTTCGCCGCCGAGCGCGCCGACCGTCGTCTTGAACATTAAGTTGAATTCGCGCGGTTCGGTCAACGTGCCGACATGTTTGGCTTCCGGCCCGAGAACGTTGGAAAAATCGCCGTTTTCAAACGAGTCGATTCCCTGAACGTCTCCCTCCCAGGCGAGCGAGTCGGCGTCTTTTTTACGCAGACCGAAGAATTTCAGCGCGGCCTGTTCGAGCGCGTCAAGCTCGTTTTCGGTGTCGATGGTTGTGACGAAGACGCGAACCTGCCGAGCCGGAGCTCCGTTCTCGCCGTGTTTAAGCCCGGAAACCCAGCGCCCTTTGACGTGGTCGAACCGATAACGATGTTTCGTTTCGCGGCAGTCGATCATAAAGTCGTGGAAAAGATCGTAGTGTCCGGAGCATTTCCAGACTTGAGGGTGCATGATGATCGCGCAGTCCAGTCCCGTCATTTCAAACGCGCTCGGCGCGCCGGGAAGCTGTTTGAGTTCGTTGTGACCGACGATCATATCGTTCCACCACGCTTCCTTGACGTTTCGCTTGAGCAAGACGCCCAGAGGTCCGTAATCCCAGAAGCCGTTCAGACCGCCGTAAATTTCACTCGATTGAAACAGAAAGCCGCGGCGCTTGCACAGCGCGACCAGATCTTCCATCCGCATATTGTCTTTCCTTTTTGCTCTTTATGGTTAATAACGATCGGTATCGTTCTTATCGGTTGACGAAACGCGAGACTCGCGCCGTTATTTGTGAAACGCGGAATCCAATTGGATTTTTCCAATCCGGAATTCCGGAACGACGTCGAGCGAGTCAAGTTTGGCTGCGTCGGCGACGTCGGCGAGTAGTTTCGCCTTGCGAAGGTTTTGACCGCCGCGACTCGACTTGAGAAGTTCGACCAGCGGCGTCGAACGTTGGCGCCGCCACTGGTCGCGCGAGACTTCCGCTTGGACGTTGAGCGCCGCGCCGGACGATCGGAGCGTAAGACGATCGACGACGAGTCCCGCGAGGAGCAGATCTTCTTCCGTATACTGTCCGTCCGTTCCTGCGCAGACGATCGAAACGACGTCTTTATCCTCGCGCAAAATTCGCTTGACGACCGCTTCCGCGTTGACGAACGCCCCGAGAAGAACGGTTCCGCGACAGCTCAAAATCGTCCTTGTTCCGTTGGTCGTGGTGAAAAGCAACGTTTTGCCGGCGATCGTCTCGGGCGCGTATTGGCTCGGAGAATTGCCGAAGTCGAATCCGTCGATCGGAATCGCGTTGCGTTCGCCCCCCAATTTAACGAGGTCCCGCTCGTCGGGACGCCTCGCGAGAAAGGCGCGTTTGGCCGCGAGCGTTTCTTCGACCGTTTCGAAGGGCAAAACTTTTTCCGCGCCCGACGCGAGCGCCGTCGCGATCGTCGTCGTCGCGCGCAAGACGTCGACGGCGACGGAAACGCCGTCGAAGGGCGTTTCGGGCGCCAAATCTGGAAGCGGATAAACGTCGATTCTTTTCACGAGCGCTCCTTTTGTTGAAGTCAAACACGCGCGGTCGCTTGCAAACGGCGCCGAAGGGGAGTATAATTGCGGCGGCGTTTTTGGGGGCGGGCGAAAGCTCTCGCGTTTTCGCCGCGCGGTCGCCGCGACCACCCCGGCATTATACAGTATATTTTAAGAATTGGAATTACCTGACCGCGGTTAAACCGACTAAATTCAGGCGTCCTCGGCTTTGCCATTCCACCAGTTTTGCCATGTCGGCTATAGACAAATCTCCAGAAAGAGTTCGCGCGATGTTCGACCAGATCGCGCCGAAATACGACCTTCTCAACAATTGGCTTTCGTTTGGTTTGGCGCGTCGTTGGCGCCGCTTTCTCGTCGCCCAGATTTTTAAACGCCTTTTTAAAGGCTGGGACGTTTCCAATCGGATCGAGACTCTCGACGTGGCGACGGGAACGGGGGACGTGATCGTCGAGTTTCGTCGGCGTTGGAAAAAACGGTTCGGGAAGACGCTCGGCGCGTCGACTTCGTCGGTAGGCGTCGATTTTTCGCCTGAAATGCTCGAACTGGCGCGGAAAAAGATACGGAAAAAGAATCTAACCGACGTTTCTTTCGTTCAGGCGGACGGGATGAATCTTCCCTTTCCGTCGGAGCGGTTCGACGCGGTGACGTGCGCTTTCGGACTACGGAATATGGTCGACCCGAAGCGCGGCGTTTCCGAAATGGTCCGCGTTTGTCGCGACGGCGGAATCGTGGCGATTCTGGAATTTTCACCGACGAAATTTCCTTTGTTCCGCTCGATCTTTCGATTCTATTTTCATCGTATTCTGCCATTAATCGGGCGCGGCGTCTCGAAACACAAAGACGCCTATCGGTATCTGCCGAAAAGCGTCGACGATTTTGAATCGGTCGAGGCGGTGTTGAACGATATGCGCGACGCGGGTCTCGAAGACGTCCTCCGCTATTCGCTTTCGCTCGGCGTTCTCGGTCTTTTCATCGGACGCAAACGCGAAGTGTGATCGCGACGATTCGGGGCGGACGGAACAATCGATCGGCGGGTTGAGACGTCGAGAATCGCGCCGTCGCGGTCGTACTGACGACGGCGCAAACGTCGGACGCGACGTCGCGAGAACAAACGCGAGCTCTGATTTCCGCGCGGAGCCCCAAATTTCTTTATTTCTTTGAAAAAACTTGCAAGCGCTCTTCCGTTGCCGTATAATTGACGAGAGGGCGCGTTCCGACGCGCGAACCATTGGTCGTTATTCCACTGAACAAAGAGGTTTTTCGCAATGTCCAACGCAAATAATTGTCCGAAACTACACAACGCGACCTGGCCGGGCGTCGTCGGCAAGGGCGTTCCCGGCGCGGAACCGTGTCTGAGTCTTGTCGAAATGCTCGACTTGACGAGCGGCGCCGAAGTCGACGGCGTTAAATTCGACGGTTTCGATTTGTTCCTCGTTCCTCCGCATTTCGATTGCGACAAGATGGACGCGGAAGTCGATAAGATAGTAAAATATTGCTCCGACTACGGATTCGACGTCGGGTCGTTCGTGGCGAACGTCTGGGCGGGCTCCGCGATGGGCGACGAGCCCAAACGCGCGATGTTCCTCGCCGAAGTGGAACGCGCTTGTCAAGTCGGTCAAAAGCTTCGTCAGGCCGGCGTTCGTCCTTTCGGTTGCGTTCGAATCGACTCGTCGTGCAGCGTCGGAGCGTGGTCCGCGGATCCCGAAGCCAATTCCAAAGCGATCGTCGACACCTTCAAAAAAGCGACCGAAATCGCCGAGAAATACGGCGAAACCCTCGCGATGGAAGGGGAAGTCTGCTGGGGCGGCATGCACAGCTGGAAACGCTGTCTGCAAGTTCTTGAGTCGGTCGATCGACCCGGCGTTCTCGGATTTCAGGCGGATATGTCGCATACGAATCTGTTCCTCCTTGGCGCGAACGCCCCGGAAGATCGGCTTCTGCCCGAAGATTTCCAGTGGGGGCAGACGGAAGTCTACGACGAGGCGTACAAAACCATGACCGACGCGCTCCGCCCGTGGCTGGTCGACTTCCACGTCGCGCAAAACGACGGCACCGTGCACGGAACCGGCGCGCACGAGAAGACGGGACGGCATTGCCTTCCGAAAGACCCGAACGGCAAGTTGGATATCCCCAAATACGCGAAGTTCTGGCTGACCGAAAACGGAATCCCGACGAAGAAGCTCAACTGTATTTGCTGGGACGGCTGCATGTTTCCGAACGCCGCCATGAAAGATCCGCAGACGTGGAACGACGTGCTCGGCGCCATGGTCGAGGTTCGCGCCGCGTGCGGATGGACGGAGTGACCTCGGCGCTTTTTCGTCGGATTTTTTTTCGCGCTATATTGCGTTTTTAACGATTCTACTGTATATTACGCGCGTCGGCGTCTGTTTCGCAATTTGAACGGGCGTCGAACGTGTTGGTAGTAACCTTCCGAGTTCGTCGCGGCGCGTACTCCGCGGCGGTTCGGGCTTCATTTCCCCCCTAATGAAAGGCAAGCGATGAAAGTATCGTTCCTTTTGGGAGTCGCGGCTCTCTTCTGCGCCGCCGTTTGCGTCGCGACCTCCGGCTTTTCCGCCGACTGGAAACCGGTCGACGGCATTCTTCTCTCGAAGTTCGCTCAGGACGTCGAT
>CAMZEO010000030.1 GCA_947305735.1 uncultured Planctomycetales bacterium
TTTGTTTCCTGTTCATATGGGTATACTCGAGTAAAAAGCGAGTATGAGGACGGGATTCAACTTCACGCTTTCAAAGAAGAGAAGAATGGAAGAAAGAATATCTACGCTACGAAGATGGATACGGAAGGAGTCCTTTTTGAACTAGACCGAAAAAGAATTATAGATTGGTTGCTTAAAAACCAATTTATCGACACCAATGACGCTCCTGACGTAAACTCGGACGAAGAATGTAAATTATGGTTTATTAACAAAATCCGTCCAGAAGAGATTCATCCCTTTACACAAATTGACGAAACCTTTTCACCTGAAACATATTATGTCTATCGCTTGATTCATTCGATTTCTCACCTCATAATCAGGTCGGCGGCTAACATCGGAGGACTTGGAAAAGATTCTTTATCGGAATACATTTTCCCAGGTATCCCAGCGTTTTTGATTTATGTACAGAATTCTCATGGGTTTAACCTTGGTGCGCTATTTAACGTATTCGAAGCATACTTTGACAAATGGATGCAGAGGGCTAATACTTCTGCGCAAAAGTGCGTATTTGATCCAATTTGTATTGAACGACATAAAGCCTGTAATGGATGTTTATACCTAAATGAGGTGTCGTGTCAACACTTCAATAAAGATCTTGACAGGTCTTTAGTCATCGGTCAAGTTGACAAACAGACCAAGAAACGAGTAATAGGATTCTGGGAGGAATGGGGGGAAGAGTAATATGGCGGTTATGCATCCAACTGATCTTGAGAACTATGAATGCACCGCTACGGAACGTGAGATGTACGAGGCGTTCCGAGATCAGCTTTCAGATAAATACCAAGTATTCTACTCAATACGGTGGTTTGAAACAAACGAGGAAAACAAGAGAGTCGACAGCGAATGCGACTTTCTCGTTTTTGATCCGTCTTTTGGTTTCCTAACGATTGAAGTTAAAGGAGGAACCAGCATTGAAATTGAGAATGGTCGTTGGTTCCTTGTAGAGCATTCAGAAAGATATACTCACACCCGGCGCGAACTCAAATGCAGTCCTTATGAGCAAGCAGAGAAAAGCATGCGGCACTTTTATAATTATTTTGCAGACGAGTTCCATCAGGCGTTTAACGGGGTATATGGTTTTGCAGTTGCTTTCCCTAGATACAACATAAGTTCACCTCTCGCGGCAGACGCTCCAATGGAACTTACTATCGATCTCGACGATATGGAGACTCTAGCTAAGAGAATTAATGAGATTATTCATTATTGGCGAAACAAACGGAATATCAACATCCCGTTTTCAGCGGATCAGAAAACGCGCTTCATCAACGCCATCAACAAGCGTATTTCTCTTTCGGCAGCCGCTGGCGCCCTAATTAACATTAAGGAAAAAGAATTCGCAAAGATTGATTTTATTCAGGACAGCATCCTTGACATTTTGTTCCATTACCATCAAGTACGAATTCTTGGCGGCGCTGGAACAGGAAAAACTTTTATTGCGATAAAAAAAGCAAAACGAGATATTAAAGCAGGCAAAGACGTCTTGTTTGTCTGTTGTAACAAAGAGTTATCCAATTTTGTCCGAGAGAAGTTGGAAGAATACTCACATGTTTCATTTCGTACTTACGAAGAACTTATGAAAGAAACGGTCGGAGAAGCTTATGAAACGGCGACAATAAATGAAAACGGAAATAGAAACTGCTTTGATCTTGTAGCCGAAAAAAATCCCAAGAGATATGATTCTATCATTGTCGACGAAGGTCAGGATTTTGATGCTGACATGGGACTTACCGTCCGACTTTTCCTTAAAAACGATAAGGAATCCAGTCTCTATGTGTTCTATGACGTCAATCAGAATGTCTTCGAGTATAATGCGGACAACGCGTTTGCAATCGATTATCCTCCCTTCATTCTCCGATATAACATCCGGAACACTGGCTGTATTTATAAATGCGCTGTTGAAACAACAGGATTGGGCGGTGAAACAATTGCCAACCAACTACTTGGAGTCGCTCCCGACGTCCGACACTATAATAGCGTATTACAGACGATAAAGGGCCTTAACAATATTGTTACAAGACTCACACAAAAGGAACACGTAAAAACTGCGGCAATCGTTATACTGTCAGACGAACCATATGAAAAATCTGTAATTGCCACTGAAAATCGGGTCGGTGCGTTCGATATTTCATTTGACGACTTAAAAAAAGTAAAGGATAAAGAGATATGCTTTAAAACCGTTGAAGAGTTTAAAGGGCTGGAAGCAGACGTGGTGATCTACCTCAAGAACAAGCGCGCCGGAACTCACTATGATGAAATCGAAAAGCGTCGAGATTACGTCGCTCTCACGCGTGCAAGATACTATCTCTATGTACTGGCAACACATAGTAATTAAAGTTAGGTGTGGAAGTAATGGCTGACGTGTTGCTTTTGGAACCTGATTACCCAAATAAGTATCCGCCAATTGGGCTGATGAAAATATCGTACTTCCATAAGTATATTTATCACGACTATGTGCGATTTGCGAAGGGGCGACTTCCAGATGCTTTTCAAGATAAAAAGTGGGACAGAGTTTATGTCTCAACTCTGTTTACCTTCGAATGGGAAAGAACGAAAAAGACTATCGAGTATGCGCTTACCGTGGTTAAAGATCCGACGCAAGTTTATACTGGAGGTATTCTTGCTACCCTGATGCCAGAACTTATTGCCAAACATTTCCCGACAGTGAGAAACAATACGGGACTACTTAACAAAAAAGGCACGTTGGGACTAAAACGTGAAGAATGTATCGACACGTTAACACTCGATTATGGGATTCTCGACGATATCGCGGATCAATATGTTTATCCAGCGCATGACGCTTATTTTACATATATGACTAGAGGATGTGGAATGAAATGTCAGTTCTGCGCAGTGCAAACGCTAGAACCTGAATACATTCCGTTTATCTCTATTACCGAATGCATTCGCAGAGTTGACGAACAGTTTGGTCCGAAAAAAGACCTGTTGCTAATGGATAACAACGTGCTACGGTCGCCTCATTTTGACCAAATCGTAGATGAGATCAAAGCTTTAGGATTTCAAAGGGGAGCAACGTATATCAATCCCAAAACGGGAAAGTCCGTTCGAAGATATGTTGATTTCAATCAGGGGCTAGACGCTTTCCTACTCACTCCTCATAAGGCCGGACGACTTGGAGAGTTAGCTATTCGTCCTGCTCGGATTGCTTTTGACCACATAGAGGATGCAGAAGCTTATAAACGCGCTATTAGACTTTGCGCGTATAACGGCGTCACGAACATGTCCAACTACCTGCTTTACAATGGGAATGATTTTACTGGCAAGGGGCGAACCTACCATGCTGATACTCCCGAAGACTTGTATGAACGCATGAAGATCTCTCTCGATCTTTGCGAAGAACTTAACAACGAGCTTGACCATAAAGTCGCTATTTTTTCATTCCCTATGAGATATATTCCTCTTTCCGATCTTAAAAGAGGATTTATAGGAGCAAGATGGAATGCGAAATATCTCCGCGCTCTGCAACGAATGCTGATCCCGACGCAAGGCAAGGGAGTTTCCTCCAGATCTTTCTTCGAAGCTGACTTTGGAACCTCAAAAGAAGAGTTTGTCATGTATCTGGCCATGCCAGAAGAACATTTGGGTTGGCGCGGTCATTTCACACGTAAGAAAAATGAAAGCGACGCCGAGGCCGCTGCAAGGCAAGCAGTCTGGAATGAGAATCAAGAGTTTTTGGCTGAATGGAAGCGTCGATTTGAAATGCTTGGCGACGCCAAGACAGAGTTCATTGCTTATATTGGCGATAATGACTACACGATAGAAAGGTTTGTAACAATCAAGAATATTGAGCATAAGAAGCTCTTTATTCACTACTTTACGATGGCGACGCTACTTAAATCGTTATCTATTGAAGATCCAAAAGAAAAAAACGTCATTTCTTACTACATAACCCAAGAATTCCCTTTGATCTATAAACGAATGGTTCAATACGTTACAGAAAGCAAGTTACCATACTCAATGCTTGTGGGGGCGTTAAAAACATTCGGGGCCAATTTCGCAAAGAGGGTGCTTGAAATGATTGATTATGAAGGGGAAGAGGAACCATTTGTAGTCAACAACCTTATCAAGGCGCAGAAAAAAGTCGGGCTTAATGTATATCAGTTTGATCTGATCAGGACATACTACCTATTTAAAAATTGCGGCGCCTTGAGAAAAATAGATAAGTTCGAGATAACTAGCGCAATTAAGAAACTAGATGAGAGAAAGACAAGAAGTGTTTTGAATGCGAGGTTTAAAACGTTTAAGACAAAGCTTATTAAGCAAGCTACTAATGGAGAGGTTGGAGTTGAATATGTAACTTTGCAAATTGAGCAACAGATCAATGATTTCTGTAAACAGATTTCTCTGTTCGAGGACAATGAATGAAACGCGAACTAATAATCGGAAAGTATACGCTTGAATCGCTCACTACAGGTATGTATGCTTCACCGCTTGACATATATCGAGAATATATTCAGAATGCAGTAGATTCTTTTGATGAAGCCATTACCCAAAAGATTGAAGGTGCGGAGAAATTATCTATTGATATCGTTGTCGACGAAGAGAAGCAAGTCGTCGTAATCCGGGATAATGGGGTGGGCGTTCCTGCGAAGTTTGCCGTTTCGACATTGCTAGACATTGGAAATTCAAAGAAAAGTAGAATGTCTTTCCGAGGGTTTCGAGGTATTGGACGACTCGCAGGATTAAGTTACTGCGAGAAACTAATCTTTAGAACGAGCGTTCAGGGAGAAGAAGTTTCTTCCGTTATAGAGTTTGACGCGAAGTTATTGAAAGAACTCTTTCTTACCAGCACAAATGACGACGAGGGTACTGTATCAGACGTGATCAATAAAATTGTTACGATTAAGACAGAAAAAGAAAAGATTCGCCGGAGATATTTTGAAGTGCGTCTTGAGGGAGTATGGCGTGAAGCGGGGCTTGTAGATCTAGAAACTGTAAAGAATTACCTTATTCAACATGCGCCTTTATGTTTTTCCGATCAGTTTAGTTGGGGACGAACCATAAATGAAAAAATGCGGTTAGCAGGTCATACAATCCAACAATATAGAGTTACTTTAAACGGAAAGAATTTGTTTAAAGCTTATCAAGATACGTTTGTGTCTGATCGTATCAAGAAAAACGTCGACGCTATTCGCGACATACAAATTGAGGAATTTTATCGTAAGAAAAAACTGAGCGCGGTACTATGGTATGCAAAAACCAATTTCTTTGGAACTGTTATTGATAACACGGTCAAGGGGTTACGAATCCGTCAAGGCAATATTCTTATCGGCGACAAGAGATCGTGTAATTCTCTTTTCAAAGAAGAACGATTTAACGGGTGGATGATTGGCGAACTACACGTTTTAGATTCGGAGATCATTGCCAACTCAAGACGAGATGGATTTGAGAAGAACTCTGCCTACCACGAACTTCTATCGAAGCTCAAAAAATGGTCGCTGGAAGTTTCTAAAGACATTCGACGTCATTCATACGAAAGAAGTCTTTCAGGTCCCCAAAAAAAGGTGGTTGAAGCTGAAAAGCTTGATGAAATAACCAAAGAGATTGATTTGTATTCGGAAGACTTAGCATATCCGGAAGATTACTGCGAAGGAACAACTATAGATCAGTGTGAATCTGATGAAATAGCAAAAACAGACTTCATATCTAAACTTGAATTACTCGTCAAACAAAAGAAAACTGAAACTAAATATGTCGCTCTTAATATCAACACTAAGCTGACTGCTGAGCAACGTAAGGTGCTCGAACGAGTCTTTGATCTTATTTTGCAAGAATATGATCGAGAAAGAGCAAATGATATTATAAATATAATATCCACAAGATTCTAAACACATGAAAGGTCCGTTTCGTAATTCTTGGAGACGCCCTGTAAGTAGTTATTATGTTTTCGGTACCGACTTTGTCTTTAATCCCGCCCTTGGAACGGGACAGATTCAGATTAAAGATATTCACTGTGTGTCGTTTCAACGCAGAACGACGTGGGATTTTTGCCAACTTCTCGACAAGTTATACCTAAATAGTAGCCGTCGATCAGAGGAGGACTGGATACGCGAAGCGAGGAAGGGACAATGGATCAAGGACTGAAACTGGAAGCGCGCTGCGGAGACGCTCTGGAAGAATTAAAGACGATTCCGAGCGAGAGCGTTACGCTGATCGTAACCGATCCGCCCTATAATCTCAATAAAGATTATGGGAATAACGACGACAATTTTGCTTTTGATGACTACCTTTCGTTTTCTCGTCGTTGGCTTAACGAGGCCAAGCGGATACTTGCTCCCAACGGCGCTATTTACGTCTGCATGGGGATGCGTTACATCTCCTATATTTACATGATTCTGGAACGAGAATGCGGATTTCGTTTTAATTCGTGGATCGTTTGGCGGTATACTCAGGGGATCGGCAAGACGCGAGGCTTTAGTCCTCGACATGACGATATTCTCATGTTTACCAAAAGCGACGATTTTGTTTTCAATCTTGACGCGATTCGCGTTCCTCAAAAAACTTATCGTTCGATCAACAATATGAGAGGCGCCAATCCCGGAAACGTGTGGGAGTTCTCTCACATGCATTATTGCAATAGGAATCGTCAGAATCATCCGACCCAAAAGCCGGAAGGTCTTTTTGAAAGGATGATTTTGGCAAGTTCTAACGAGGGCGATTTGGTTGTCGATCCGTTTGTCGGTTCTGGAACAACGTTACGTGTTTGTCAGAACATTGGGCGTAATTGCATTGGAATCGATATTAATCCGGAATTTATCGAGTTAACCAAGTCGCGTTTGGCAGAGTCGTTTACAGGATTTGATTCTATCGACGAACGGATGAAGCGCGTTCCCAAAGATTTGAACGATCCCGTTTTGCGCGACGAGTATGTTCGCAATCATATTGATTGGTTTTTAAAATACCATCCGAAACAGGCGCAAGAGTTTTTGCATGACGTTGAAGCGAAATATGGCGAGCGCCCTGTGATTTCAAAAAGTTTAAATTCTTCCCCGACTTATTCGACTTTGGAAAGGGGACAGACTCTTTTTGATTTTATGACGCAGTCGGAAAAGAATTGATTTTCTTTAACACAATAATCGTCCCGTCGATCAGTTTCGCGCGGGACGCTTCTTATCTATTTTAACGTCGTCTTGATGCTTGTTTTTCATCTCGTCGTTTGATAATATCTATACGAACGCCCGAGTTTAGTGGCGTCGATGATGAACGCGTTAGTCATTCGTTGGCGCAAATCCTACGATTAAAGAGTATAGAACAGGAGAATTTTATGCGACGCGTCAAGCTGTTTATGACGTTGTTTCTTATGTTGTTTGCCTCGGCTTGCGCGGCCGCCGATTTTCCAAGCGTAACTTTTGAAAAGGACGGCAAGACGTTTCAAATAACCGCCGGCGAGGAGCGCGCGATCGTTCGCGGAATCAGACCGGAGGAGGGAATTTGGGGCCCGTATCAATTTCCGCGACCGTACAAGCTCGACGACCGATACGTCGTCGGCGTCCATATTGCCGACGACGACATTTCTTCTTACGGCGCGAAGAATCGCTGGTTTGAGAGCCGCGACAAAGGCGCGACGTGGCGGGAGGTCGACGAAAGCGTCCGATACGAATGCGGCGTTCCGCTCGCCAACGGCGACAAGCTGCTTCTTCCAATGGAAAACGGAATCGACGTTTCCAACATGCTCGTTCGATCCTTTGAACGGAAACTCCCGAATTACGACTTTTCGAAAAAATCGGAGCCGGGAACGTTTCCTATCGCCGACGGCTTGACCTTCTGGATGGGCGGCGCGACGATCTACGCGTACAACGCCGATCGACTGCCCGCGCCGTTCGATAAAAAAGTCTGGCATGGGAAACTGTTGCGCAAAGGGGAGAAAGAAGCGGTCGACGTCGACGTTCCGGTCGACTGGCCCTACCTGACGCGCGTCGTTCACGTTCATGGTTCGCACAAAGTGTTGAAAGCGATCTCTCCGCGCGGGAATTTGCGTCGCGGAGCGGACGGCGCGCTCTGGATCACCGCGTTTTCCGGAGAAGGGCACATTGATCCGTCCAACGGCCAGTATTCTCCTTATTACTCCGCCGAACTCTTCCGTTCCGGGGACGAAGGCAAGTCGTTCCAACGCGTCGCGCATATGGAATATCCCGCCGACGGCCAATATTATCCTTATGCGAGCGGCGGATTTAGCGACAGCGACGTCGAATTCATGCCCGACGGCTCGATGGTCTGGTTCTTTCGCTCGAACTGGTACGGCACGACCGGACAGGAATGGTCGCCTATGTATTCCTCGCGTTCGACCGACATGGGCAAGACGTGGTCGAAGCCGACGCGATTCGCGCCGGTGGGCACGCTGCCGCGTTTGTGCCGTCTGAACTCGGGTTTTGTCCTCGTTTGCTACGCGCGGCCCGGCATGTTCGTTCAGGTCTGCAAAGACGATTCCGGACTCGAATGGAGCGAGCCGCTTGAACTCATGACGCCCGGCGACCGAAGCGCGCTGGCGAACAAAGTCGCGGAATCGCCGAACTTTTTCGACTGGGTCGGCGCGTGCAACAATCCGGAAATACTGCCCCTGGACGACAATAGCGCGCTCTTCTTTTACAGCGATTTCTATTATCCCGACGAGGACGGCGTCAAGCGTAAGACGATTCTCTGTCGAACGTTGACGATTACGGAAGTTGAGAAGTAACAGTTTTTCCCCGTTTCTTTTTTGACGTCGCGACAACGACGCTCGCATGGAAAGAGACTCTTAAACCCGGAAAGTTCGACAAGATGAAGAGACTTCGAGCGTTGCCGTTGATTTTACTGGCGTTTTTCTTTTTTACGCAAAACTCGGACGCGCAGGACGATAAGAACGCCGAAGACGCTCCCTCTTATCGGGTCGAAGACGGCTGGATTGTCGGCCGTAATTTGCCGAGGTATAACAATCGCCCCGTGTACCTGCGCGAGTCCCGAGCCTTTGTCCTGACCGGCGACAGGCCGATCGCGCGCATGGCGATGGATTCGCGTTTGTACGGGACGATTTGTTTTGCTTTTCAGCGTCAAGATAAGAAAACGCCGTTAGATAAGTTCTCGGAAATCAAGTCTTGCTATCAGGCGGGCAAAATGAGATGGGAACTGGAAGACTCGTCCGTTCCCGACCTGCGCGTTTCTTTGTTTCTTCTCCCGTCAGGTTCGGACGGGTTCGTCGTCAATCTTTGCGTTAGCGGAATGAACGAGGGCGACTTTGTCGAATGGAATTACGGGGGGCCGAAAGACGTTAATGGTAACGCCGACTGGACTTACGACGCGCTGGGACTCCCCGAGATTTTGACGTGGGGCGTGGACGACGATTTTACGCCGTTGCGACAGGGACGTTTTGAAAAAGACGGCTCTTACGTCTTGACCGCTAAAATGAATCCGCAGGGGGAACTTACCGTTGCGGCGGGAGACGAAACCGACCTCGTCGAGGCGGTCGAAGCGGATCGACGGTTTCAGGATCGACTTGGAATACAGACGCCGTGTCCCGAGCTTGACGCCATGGCGCGCGCGTCGCTCAACGCGGTCGACAGAACGTGGCGCGCGCCGGTGTTTGTTCACGGGGGAATGCAATGGAACAATCCTTTCCCCGGCTGGCGAACCGTTTTTGGGGGCGTTATGTACGGTTGGCACGACCGCGTTCTCGAAGAGGCGAAATATTATATCGACTCCCAGGTCAAAACGTCCGACAAAGTTTCTTTTGACTCCGATCCCGATTATCTCTATACGAAGGCGGCGCCGAACTCCAGGTTTTACGGCGTCGGCAGAATCGAGAGGGATCAGGCGTTCTACGACATGCAGACGCAGTTCTTCGACCAGTTGATCGAAGAGTATCGGTGGACGAACGATCCGCAATTGACGGCGATATTGCGCGACGCTCTGGAACTGCATATCCGGTGGATGACCGAGTGTTTCGACCCCGACGGCGACGGACTCTTTGAGAGCTATATCAACGTGTGGCCGACCGATTCGGTATGGTATAACGGAGGAGGAACCGCCGAGGAGACCTCTTACGCTTATCGCGCTCACGCGGGGGCGCTCGACATGGCGGCGGCCGCAGGCGACGAGGCGGGCGTCGAGCGTCATCGTCGGGAAATGGAGAAGATCAAGAGCGCTTTTCAAAACATCTTGTGGATTAAAGACAAAGGATATCCCGGATCGTATGTCGAACAGGGCGGTTACCGTCGCGTTCATCAGAATCCCTGGCTTTACAGTATCTTTATTCCGATAGACGCGGGGCTTACGGACGAGTTGCAGACATTGGAGGCGCTCTATTATCCCGAATGGGCTTTGCAAAACGACGCGATCGGCGACGACGGACGCATGATATGGACGTCCAACTGGGTCCCCGGAACGTGGTCGGCGAGAGAAAGGTGGCCCGGCGATAACTATCACCTGGCGCAAATGTGTTTTCAGTCAGGACTTTCCGATCAGGGCTGGGAGCTCATGAAAGGCGCGTTCACGCATACGGGCTTTTACCGCGAAGTTCCCGGCAATTTGGGGGATCGACAGGGCGGAACCGACTTTGGCGATTGCGTCCATCCGTTCGCCAGATGCCTTGTGGAAGGTTTGTTCGGATACCGTCCCAATTATCCGAAGCAGGAAGCGCTGATTGTTCCCTCTTTTCCAAGAGCCTGGAAGAACGCGCGTTTGGAACTTCCCGACTATCAAATCGACTACCGAAACGACGGACAAAAACTGACCTGCCGGGTAGGTCTTGCCAGGCCGACGAATATCAAGCTCCGATTGCCCGTCTTCGCTAAAAAAATCAGGCGCGTTTTGGCGGGCGGAAAAGAAGTCGATTACCAGACGCTTCCTTATCCCGGCGGAACGCTCGTTTGCGTCGACGCGGGCGTCAACTGCACCGCGGACGTCGAGATAGATTACGAAGAAGACGACCCGACCGAAGCCGTCGTTTACTTAAAAGCGGGGGCAGGAAAGGAGTTGACGTTGTCTTTTCCCGACGCGTCGGTCGAGCGCGTCGAAGACCCCGAGGGCGTCGCGTCGCAAATTTCCGTCGACGGAGGAGCGGCGCAAATCAAATTTGCCGATTGTTTCGGGCGGCGCTCCCTTTTTGCCGTCGCGAACAAAGGCGGCTTGCCGCAATTGAGGATCTTTCGCGTTCAATTTAAAGAAGACGATTCTCTGTCGACGCAGGAGAGCTTAAGTCAAGACGAGATCAAGGCGTGCGACTGGACTCCCGTCGATATTCGGCAGGTTATGAACGCCGACGTCAGAACGATCTTTCAGCAGAAATACCTTGAACCCCGTCCCAGGACGATTTCCGTACGCATAGGAGTCGACGGTTTTTCTCCGTGGACTTTCCCGTATTGGGGAAGCGGTCCGCCGGAAATTTGTCTCGACGCCGTGGAAACGATGAAAGACGGCGACGTCCTGACCACGCCTCAGGGCGCGCGCTTCATGATGATGGAAGAGTCTCAAAATATCGCGTTCGTCTCGTTATGGAATAATTATCCGGACGAGATAACGATTCCGACGCGCGGAGCGCGCGGAGACGCCGTCGCCTTTTTGATTTGCGGTTCGACGAACATTATGCAATGCCATATCGACAACGCGGTTCTCGAAATATGTTACGGCGACGGCGTTAAAGACGAGATCCGTCTGGTTCCTCCCGTAAACTACTGGAATCTTTGCCCGATCGACGGCCACGCTACCGCGCCGGGTCAGAACAGCCGCGCGTACTATACGTCGGAAACGGATCGGTTCTGTCTCCCCGCCGAATTGCCTCAGACGGCGACGTTGGGGCGGAATTGCGTCGCTATGTTGCTCACGGCGCGTTTAAGGGAGAATCAGCCCGTCGAGCAAGTCGTTTTGCGATGTATGTCTCAGGAGGTCGTCGTCGGGCTCATGGGAATCTCGATAGGCGAGAAGAAACGATAGACGTTCCCAACCCGCGTCAAACCGACGCGACGTCCGTTGAGGCGTTTTGTTCCGTTTCCTTCGCGTGACGATTCCTCTTTGCCGTTATCGTTTCAACTCGCGGACTGATTGCGGACGGATCGTTCGGCGCATACTCGCAGGGTTTCCGTTTCGTCCGGCGTCACGTGACAGCTTGTATACGGAACCACGTTCTTTCGCAGGAATTCGTCCGACTGTCGCAATAGCTTTTTGGGCTGCAGTTCCGATTCGAGCTCTTCCAGACCGGGATACGCCTCGCCGACGCTCCAGTCGTGTCTGCGGTTGTAAGGACAGGCGTCCTGACAGGCGTCGCAGCCGCAAATCCACGTTGCGGACGCTTTATCGTCCATACCGGGAGGAAGAGCCCCTTTTCCGAAGGTGGTCAGAAAAGAAACGCATTCGAGCGGACTCATCGTATACGGTCCTTTGAGCGCGCCGCTCGGACAGCTTTTCTGGCAAAGATTGCATTGCTCCGCGCAGGGTTTAAGATTGGGCATGTGACGCAACTCGCATTCCCTGTCGATTACGTAGCCGGTAAGTTCGATAAAAGAGCCTTTTTCTGTGTATAGAAAATTGTTCTTCCGGATAATTCCAATTCCGGCCGCTACCGCCGCGTGACGCAAAGGGCCTATGCTCAAATGCCCAAATTGTCCGCCTCCCTCGCAACGGACGCCGCGTTGCGCAAGCCACGTTTCAAATTGTTCGCGACCGTCCGGAAAATCGCGGCGCGTCTCGTTGCCGGGCGAGAGGAAGAAACCTTTGGCGTATCTTCCCTGCAGCGACGCCGGGAACTGATAGCGTCCCAGCCAAAAGGAGCACACGATCGCCGATTTTGCCCAGGGAAAACGTCTTTTGATCCCGGCCAAATCGCCGACCGCTTCGTAGAAGAACGCGCTGGAGGGAACGGCCTTCTTTCGCTCCTGAAAGTATTCCTCGAACCGATCCATGTCGTCTATGGGGATAATTCCGCAATTGTCAAAGCCGCATGAGACGGCCTTGTCGTAGATTTCTTTTGCAAGGACGGAGTCGTTCATTTGAAGTCTCTGTTTTATAGTGTATATACACGATGTGTTTTAAAAAAATTACAGTTCCGTCAGGAACGCGTTGAGCAGGTCTTCAAGACGTTCCATTCGCTCTTTGCCAAGACGTTTTTCCATTTCTTCCTGCGCCGATCTCCAGCGAACGAAAGCGCGTTCGAGCGCCTCGACGCCCTTGTCGGTGAGCGTAGTCAGCCGGCGTCGACCTGACGAAGGCCGGGTCGTGAGCAAACCGCGCCGCTCCAGCAACGTCAGATTGCGGGAAAGCGTGGTTCGATCCAGCCCCATCAGCTCCGAGAGTTCGGTAACGGACAGGGCCCCGTTCCCGCTAACGTGTCGCAGAATGGAAAACTGCTGTATCGTCACGCCGGAGCCTTCCATATGCCGATCGTATAGAGCGATAACCGCAAGGGTCGCCCGACGCAAATTGAAGCAGTGGCAGTCCCGCGTCAAAGGCTGATCTGATTGTTTCGCGTTGTCGTTCATTTCCGTGATCTCTTTTGGCGTGTATATACACTATAATACGTTTCTACTCTTCCGTCAAGCGGAAAGTCGATTTTTTTGTCCAGGAAAAGTCGGCGGACGCCCTGTCTCCAGATTTCCAACGCGTCAATCGACAAGTTGTGTTCGACGGAGCTCTTGTTTGATTCAAACGTCGCGCGTTCGATCATGGAACGTCCGGAAACAGCTTTTCGAGATCGTCGTACAATCGCGAGCCAAACGCTTCCAGGTCGATCACTTTACCGTCCGCGCCGACGAGAATCGCCGAGGGGCAGGGGAGTCCGTAATAGGCGTCGAGACTGAAATGGAGAAGCGCCGCCTGCCTGGGCGACATATTAGCGATCGAAGCGTTCTTTTGCTTCGGTTCGTCAGGAGAACGTTTAGGCCAAACCGTTTGCCACGGAAGATTTTTTTCCTTTAAGAGTTTGAGGAATTCTTTTTCGTAAGCGCCGGGCAGACCGTGATAATATCCAAGGACTTCCAACCCCGCGCCATGGTACTTTTCATACGCGGCGAGAACGTCGTCGAGACCCTCGCAATTTTGCGGGGAGATCAGATTGTAATAGAAAATCAACACGGGCTTACCGCGATAGCTGTTCCAATCGAATTTTTTAGAGTTCTCAGGGTCGTCCGGATTGAGATAAGAGCCTTTGAAGACTATCTCGTTGCCCGGCAAAGCGTTGCGGCGGTCGACGGCGGCGAGCGCGAACGCGTATTCTCTCGCCTGCAATATATCGCTCGATTCAAATTGTTTGATCGCTTTGAGCCTGAGATACTCCGCCGCGAGCGGGCGTTTGTGCCGTTCGTTCAAAACGCGAAGAAGGGCGTCGACATACCTGTTAAACGCTTTCAAATTCCCGTATTCGTCCTTTTCGCCCGATTTTGCGACGCACAGGTCGAGCGCTTCCTGAAGCGCGGATTCGTCGTTGGTCGCTATCGCTTTGTCCACTTTAGCTTCGAGAAGTTTGAGCGTCAATAGTCCGATCGTATTATTGTTGGGGGATTCCTTCGCGTTTTCTTCGTCGATGAGTTTTTGAAGTTTTTCTTCCGCGTTGTTTTTGTCGGCTTCGGCTTCTCGAATCGCTAATTCGGTCAAAACGTTATGAAGATAATCGAGACGATTCTGGTCGGGCGTCGATTGCGCGCGTTCAAAGTCCATGAGTTCTTCGATCGCCGCCCGATCGTTCCGCGGCATAACTCGGAGAACGTACTCCTGCAAGAATACCAATTTTTTGGAATTATCTACGGAATCGTCGTCGTTTCTTGTGAAGGCGAGTTTTTTATAGATTGCGTTAATCGCCTCAAATCGTTTGTTTTCCAGAGTCTTGAAACGGTCTCCAAAAATCGGGTTTCCGTCGTTGAGACGCCGGAGGTCGGCGCTCGCTTCGCCGAAGATAGTCGCGCGTCGTTCGACGTAAAACGCGGCGTTTTGCCCGTCCGGAACGTCGAAGAGTTCGCTTAAACGTCGGTATTCGCGTTCGAAGACTTCTGGCTGTTTCTCGTGAAGGAAAGTTTCGACGGTAAAAAGACGCGCGTCGGGAATTTGAACCGAGATTCCCCGTTCGTCGAACATAATCGCTCGAGGCAGAGAACGATAGAACGATTCGCCCGTCGCCGCCGACGGTTCGGCGGAGAATCCGTAGTAGACGCTAAGATCGCGGTATTTCCTGTCTTTCGCTTCAAGCGTTAGCGATTGGGAAACGGTTTTCCAGGGCGTTTCTTTGGCTAAATGATTTCGCAACGCCGGATCGTCGTCCGCGACGTATCCTATAACGCCGACTCCGTCGCAATCCGCGTATCTCCGCAGGACGTTGCTTAGCTTCATAAAATCCTCGCTGAAAACGTCGTTGGAACTGAAAAGAACGATAACGCCCGGCTTGCCGAGGTATTCGTTCCAATCGAAGGGCTTTCCGTCGACGCATACGCCTTCGAACTTGATTTTTACTCCTACGAGTTCCCGGAAACTTCCGATTCGCGAAGCTTCTTTGACAAGCGTTTCGTTTCCGCTCGCGAGATAACGGTCGATCGTTTCGGTAAAGAGCTAGTACGCTTTGATAAAATCGATATGCGTCAGTTTGCGCAAGTTGACGATCGTCCTCCGCATGTTCCCGGTCGTCGATTGCTCGACGGTTTGATCGATCGATCGGCGCGCGTGTTCGACGGCTCCGTCGAAATCGTCGGAGTCGATAAAACGCCTCCATTGAAGATCTTCAAGTTTGTCCCGTAATTTGTCAAGCAGTTCCTCGTTCGGTTGATCGACGGCGTTTTCCCGATCGATCGCGTCTTGAAAAACCGTTTCGGCTTCCGACTTCAGTTTGGCCGCTTTTCGTTCGACTTCAAGCGCGATTCTGTCGTTCAAACGATTAATCAGCGCTTCGTTAGGTTTGTCTTTTGTCTTTTCTTCGTCGCGTAACGCGAACAAAACGTCGACGCGGTCGCCGTCGTCGCCGGCTTGTTCGACGGCCTTTCGCTCCGTTTCAAGGAAAAGCGCGTATTCTTCGAGAACGGTTCTTATCTCCCTGACGTCCGACTCGTTGAGCCATTCGCGGATATCGCGTTCGAGGGCGAACAATTCGTCTTGAGCGTCGAGTTGGTTAAGCGTATGGCAGAGATTGTCCAACGCCGCGCGAAGCCAGCCGCCCGACGGTTTCCCCCCGGATTCGTTTGACAGGTCGATTAATTTTTTGATCCTCGCCTTAATGGGGTCGACCATTTTGAGAGCGTGAGCGCGGCGCCTTTCTTTTTCTTCCGGCGTAAGGCGGAGTTCGGCGTCGTGGACGTCGGAAATATTCTCGGCGACCTGGGATAGCGCCAAAAACATGACGGACAGTTCGTTCGCGTATTCGTCAGGCGTCAAACCTTCCCGAAGCTCGTTATTCCAACGCATGTCCTTAGACGTCCGTTCCGCGTTCTCCTTTTGGGAATCGAGCATGTCCCGCGCCTCGTAACGACCGACATACGCAAGACAAAAGACGAAGCTTAATAAGACGATCGCCGTCGTCTTGAGCGCGAAACGATTATTCTTGCGCATCGTTGTTTACTCCTTCATTAGGGCGTTTTGTCGATTATTGAACGTTCGGGAACAGCTTTCTGAGTTCCTCGTACAGTCGTCCGCTAAAGGCTCCGATTTTGAAGACGTCGATTACTTTGCCGTCCGCGTCGACAAGGATCGCCGAAGGCGTAGGCAGGTCGTAATACTTGACGAGGCTTTCGTAATGAATAGCATTTTGTTCGCCTCGTTTGCTCCAAACCGTTTGCCAGGGGATGTTTCTTTTCTTGTACTCTTCGGCGAACGTCCGAGGGACGTAGCGGGAACGTCCGGGGGGATCGTAAACGTTCGTACTGCCGTCGTAGTATCCGAGGACTACCAGCCCGGCGTTGTTGTGGACGTAGAATTTCCGATAGATTCCGCGAATATCCTCCAGCCCGGCGTCGATATCGTTTAAGCCGTAACAGAAGATCAAGACCGGTCTGCCGCTATTGCGGACGCCGTTCCAGTCGAACGTCGGAGAGTCTGAAGAATCGTCCGGGTTGTAATAAGAGCCTCGGAAAATCAGTTTTTTCCCTTTTAGGGAATCGCGTCGGTCGACGGCTCCGAGTTCGCTCGCAAGCTGTTTCGCGCGCGGCGTTTCGCTCGATTTGAATTTGTTCATCGCGCTTTTTCGGAGATATTCCGCGTCGTCGGGACGATTGTATTCTCCTTTCAGCGCGTTCATTATCTCTGTTATGTACAGAAATTCCGGACGCTTTTGGAGATCTTCGTCTTCGACGGTTTCCGCTTCAACGCACTCGTCGAGCGCTTCTTTGAGCGCGCTTTCGTCGTCTTCCCGAATCGCGTTTTCTATCTTGATTTCAAGAACTCGACGCGTGAAATACCTCATGTTATTGACGCGCGGATTATCGGACTCGCTTTCGTCGTCAAGAAGCTTTTGTAAATTTTCCAACGCGTTTTTGTCGTCGGTTTCTCTCGCCAATTCGAAGTCGAGGTCCGCCAAATCCCTTTCGAGAGCGTAGACGCGCTCCCGACCGCGTTCTCCTTGCGTTCGTTCTAAATCAAGGAGTTCTTTTATCGCCGCGCGGTCTTTTTCACGTTTGATTCTTTCGACGTAAGGAACGTAGACGCGCACTATTTGCGAGAGGTCTAACGAGTCGTCGGTCACGGAAGTCTGAACGAGTAATTTTTCGTTTTTACGAATCGCTTCCTCGATCTTTTGATATATGTTGTTAAATCGTTCGGCAAACGCGGGATTGCCTGAGTTGAAAGAACTTATGGAATTGCGGATTTCTTCGAGTTTTTTGCGTCTTTGGGAATAGAACGCGAAATCTTTTCCTTCCGGAACCTCGATACTTTTAAATATTTCTTCGTCTTCGCGTTGTACGATTTCCGGGCTGTTTTGATATAAAAAATCTTCGACGACCCAGAGATTTTTCCCGTAATATTGGTTCGTCTTTGGATCTTCGCGCAGGAATTGGACGACTTTGCCGCGTTCGTCGTACAGAATAAACGCGGGCTTTGAAGAATTGGACGTCGGCAGAACTTTCGGCAGGTCGACGCCAAAGTCGTAATAGAGACCTGCGTCGAGATATTTCCTATCGTTCGCTTCAAGCGTCAGTTTCCTTGAAACAGTCTTCCACTTGGTATTCTTGCGGTAAGACTCCAGATTTTCGGGAACGTCGTCCGTTGCGTATGCGATAATATTCGCGCCCTCGCAGTGAGCGTACCTGCGCAGGTAGTAATAATGCTCCGGATCCCAATTCCAGATTCCGTTGTAGCCGTTGAAACGGAAAAAAACGATAACGCCCGGCTTGCCGACGTAATCGTTCCAGTCGAGAGGGGTTCCGTCGAGACATATCCCTTCCAATTTGACGTTTGTTCCTTCGTATTTTCGATATTCGAGAAGATACTCGCATTCGGCGATAAGAACCCCGTTGCCGCTCGCCAGGCAGCGTTCGAGGGTTTCGTAAACGGCGTCGTTTGCTTTTTCTCGGTCGATTTGTTGGAGAACGCGCATAATCTCGCGCATTCTTATTCTGGCTTCGTCGTCCCTGTAATCTTCAAAGCGGCGTTCAAGCGTCCGACGCCAGAGCGCGAACGCGCCGTCGGCGTCTTTATTATGGATAAGCCGTCGATACTCCTGCTGTTCCAGTTCGCGGCGATACGAGTTCAGAAACTCCTGATTCGGCGGGTCGGCGTCGTTTTCGCGTTCGATCGCGTCCCGGAGAATCTGTTCCGCTTCCTCGAGACGGTCCCAGGTCAGGCGTTTGACGACGACGAACAGGCGGAATTCCATCAGATCCAGCAGGTTTTGATCCGGCTCGCTTTTCGCGCGTTCTTCGTCGATAAGCTTGCGAAAAATCTCGATCAGCGCCATTGGCTCGGTCGGCGTTTCCCCCGCTTCGGAATCGACGGGGAGGTCTTTAAGAACGTTTTGAAGCGCGTCGTTTTTCGCGTCGTCGCGCCATTGTTGGAGCTCGCGTTCAAACGCGTCGAGTTCGTCTTGCGACCCGACGCGCGTCAGGACCGAACGAAGGATTTCCGCGCCGCGATCGACGTCCTCGTCCCGGTCGGGCGACTCGAAGAGGATCGTTTCCCGGATCGCTTCCTTCATTTCGCGCGCCTGTTTAAGGACGGACGCGCGTCGGCGTTCTTTTTCGTTCGGCGCGAGATCGGACTTGTCGAGCGTCTCGACGACGGGCGGCATGAGCGCGCCGAGCGTCGAGATTTTTTGCGGGTAATAACCGTCGGACCCGCTTAATCGCGCCACAAACGCGATTGCCGCGTAACGACCGTAGCGATTAGACTCGCGCGTTACCGTTCCCGCGGCGTCGTCAATTCCCAGCGCCCCCTTCCAGACCGCGAGATTTTGCGCCCGAGCGGATTCGACGAACAAAAAACAGGAAACGATTCCCAGAACCGCGATCGCAAAAGTCGTAAATTTTGAACGTTTGAGCGTATGGTTCATCGTTTGTTCCTCCGCGGAATTAGCGTTCCGGCGTTCCGTCGCGGAAACGCGCCAATATAAAACGGATCGTCAAACAGGATTCGACTTGACCATTATACGGAAACGTTTTAGCAAAAACAAGCGTCGAGACGTTTTTATGTCAACGTCTTCAAAATTTTTTCCGTTCGTTTCCCCAACGAATTCCTTTTTATGAATAGACGCGAACTCTTGAACGCAGACGGCGCGTTTGCTATGATGGAGAACGTCGTCGGCGAAGGAATCGCGTCGGGAACGCGTCGATTTAGCGGTCGCTTCGCAACGAGAGCAAACATGGGAGAAAACAACGATGAAACGAACGACCTATATTGTCGCGGCGCTGGCGTTTTGGAGCGTCGCTTCTTTTCTGCTTGCGGCGGAGCCGTTGCGGCTGGATTTTACATTTGACGGCGCGAGCGACGAACAAGCCGCTCTCGTCGAGAAAATGGTGAAACAACGCGTCGCCGAACGCTCGCCGTCGGGCGAACTTAACGTTTCCTACGCGATCGACTCGAGTTTCGAGCCGGAGGAGTACGCGCTGGAAACGAGCGGAACGAACGCGACGATTCGCGCGGGCTCTTTTCCCGGTCTGATTTTCGCGTCGGGCAAGTTGTTGCGCTCCGTCGATTACGGCGCCGAGTCGTTTACGGTTCCTGAACTTTCGATTCGCGAAAAGCCGGGCGCGTCGTTTCGGTGCTGTTACTTCGCGCGCCATTTCCACAACTGGTATTGCATGGAGTCGGACGAGGAACTCGAACGCTATGTCGAAGATCTCGCGCTGTGGGGATTTAATACGATCGACACGTTGCCCGTTCCGATTATCAATTTGAATCTCGAGCCGGATTCGGAAGACTGGCGTCAGTCGGTCGAGGGCGTCAAGAGAATGCGCGCGGCGGCGAAACGACTTGGATTGAGTTTTTGCGTCGGGCTGGCGACCAATCAGGGAACGCGCGACATGCCCGTCGAACTGACCGCGACGCCGAACATAGATCCCAAACGCGGAAACAACGGTCAAAACGTTTGCCTTTCCAATCCCGCCGGACTGGAATTCATGGAACGTTTGATTCGAACGGTTTACGAATCGTTTGTCGGCGCTCAGGCGGATTATTTGTTTTGGGGGCCGTTTGACGAAGGGGGTTGCGAGTGCGAGCAGTGCGGTCCGTGGGCGACCAACGGTTTTCTAAAATTTTCCGATCGCTTCTCGAAAATGATCAATAAAGAGTACGCGCCCGATCAGAAATTTATCATGTCGACGTGGACTTTCCACGAGGACGAGTTCGAAACGCTTTGGGAATGGGTCAAAGACCATCCGGAAGTTCCCTATATTCTGGCGGACTCTCATTCGGATTATCCGAAATATCCGCTCGAACATCCTTTGCCGGAAGGACATAAACTCATTACGTTCCCCGAGATCAGCATGTACGGCAGATTTCCGTGGGGCGGATTTGGCGCGACGCCGCAACCCCGGCGCTACGAAGGGCTGTGGAAACAGGTTCGCGGTCATGTCGACGGGTGCGTTCTTTATTCCGAAGGGTTGTTCGAGGATATTAACAAGGTCATGGAGGCCGGGTTCTATTTCCGCGACGAGAGCGCCGAAGACTCGCTTCGCGAGTACGCGCGATATGAACTTGCCGGAGCCTATCCGGAAGATTTCGTCGCGCTATGTCGCGATTTGGAAACGATCGTTGTTCAGAAAGAGAGGAACCCTGAATACGAAGCCGTCGCGCTCGACGCGATGAAGCTGGCGGTCAAAATCGATTCGGCGATTCTGCCGACGTTGCGCGATTCCTGGCGTTGGCGTCAGGTTTATTGCCGATGTCTGCTTGAATACGAGCGCAACGTTCGCGGAAATGAAAACACGCAAACTTATGCGGACGCTATTGTTGAGTTGCAGCGTATGTATCATACGGATCTCTTCCCGGAAGGATGCGTCGACCCGATGCACGCATGGATTTCTCCCGTCTTGCCGCAGGGCGAAATCGGCGTCTTCAAACGCCCGGAAGAAGAAATCAGGGAACGGTAAAACGCGTTGGAGGAGACTTTATGATGAAACGAACGATTTCTATCGCCGCGGCGCTGACGTTTTGGAGCGTCGCCGCTTTTCTTGTCGCCGCGGAGCCGTTGCGGCTGAACTTTCAGTTCTCGGGCGTTTCCGAAGAACAAGGCGCGATCGTCGAGAAGATCGTCAAACGGCGCGTTTCCGAACGCGTTGCGTCGGGCGAACTTAACTTAGCGTATTCGATCGACGCGAGTTTCGAGCCGGAGGAATATTCGCTGGAAACGAGCGGAACGAACGCGACGATTCGCGCGGGCTCTTTTCCCGGCCTGATCTTCGCGTCGGGCAAGTTGTTGCGCTCGCTCGAATACCGCGTCGATTCGCTTGCCGTTCCGGAACTGTCGATTCGCGAGAAGCCTAACGCGTCGTTTCGATGCTGCTATTTCGCGCGCCATTTCCACAACTGGTATCATATGGCGTCGGACGAAGAACTCGAACGCTACGTCGAAGATCTCGCGCTGTGGGGATTTAACGCGATCGCGACGATTTCCGTTCCGGTCGTCAATTTGAATCTCGACCCGGATTCGGAAGACTGGCGTCAGGCGGTCGACGGCGTGAAGACGATACGCGCCGCGTCGAAACGTCTGGGGCTTTCTTTTACGGGGCTCGACTGTATTAATCAGGCGTGTCTCGATATGCCCGAGGAACTTAAAGGGACTCCGAACGTCGATCCCAAACGCGGCAACAACGGGATTAACGCGTGTCCTTCCAAGCCCGGCGGAACGGAGTACCTGGATCGACTGACGCGCGCTATTTTCGCGTCGTTTGACGGCGCTCAGGCTGACTTTACGTGCTGGTGGCCTTTTGACGAGGGCGGGTGCGAATGCGAGCAATGCGGCCCTTGGGCGACCAACGGCTTTTTGAAATGCGCCGCGCGGTATTGCAAAATGGTCAACGACGAATTCGCGCCCGATCAGAAATTCATTTTGTCGACGTGGACGTATCATGAAGACGAATTTGAAGCCGCGTGGAATTGGGTCAAAGATCATCCGGAAGTTCCGTATATCCTCGCCGACGCGCACGCCGACTTTCCGAAATATCCGCTCGAACATCCGTTGCCGGAAGGACATAAGCTCATTACGTTTCCCGAGATCAGCATGCAGGGCCGATTCCCGTGGGGCGGATTTGGCGCGACGCCGCAACCGAGGCGTTTTACCGAGCTTTGGGAACAGGTTCGCGGTTATGTTGACGGATGCATGCTCTATTCGGAAGGCCCGTTTGAAGATATTAACAAGATTATCGAGTCGGGGTTCTATTTCCGTAACGAGAGCGCCGAAGATTCCCTTCGCGAATACGCGCGCTACGAGCTCGCCGGGAGCGATCCGGAAGATTTCGTCGCTTTGTGCCGCGATCTGGAAGCGATCCTCGTCTTAAAAGACCGTAATCCGGAATATGCGGCGGCCGCGCTTGACGCGATGAAACTCGCGGTCAAAATCGATTCGGAAATAGTTCCCAAATTGCGCGACTGCTGGCGCTGGCGTCAGTTCTACTGCCGCTGTCTGCTCGAATACGAGCGCAACGTTCGCGGAAACGAAAAAACGCAAACGTGCGTCGACGCGATTCTTGAGTTGCAACATTTATATCATTCGGACCTCTTCCCGGAAGGATGCGTCGACCCGCTGCACTACTGCACGCAACCCGTCTTGCCGCAGGGCGAAATCGGCGTCTTCAAACGCCCTGAAGAGGAGATTCGGGAGCGGTAAAGACGAAGGTTCGAGACGTCTTATTTGAACTCGAACGGCAAGTAAGACGTCTTGAAACGACGGCTGTTCTGCAAACGCGCGCGGAGGATGGAATGGAGTGGTGGAAAACGATTAAAAGGGCGCCGATTCAAAAGATCGAGAAATGCGTCGCGCAGTATCGCATGGACTGTTTGGGAACGTCGGAATTGGACTTTCCGTACTACAACATAAAGACTTACGAAGATCAGGACGGCAGGTTTCGAGCGAGAACAGACGCCTGTTACCGTCGTAAGAGCGACGGATCAACGGTCGTCTTCGACGTCGACAATATGGAGACTGAGGAAGACGCTATTAAACAGTTATTGTCAATAATGTTGGAATTCGGCAAAGATCCTTCGTTCGACGAATACGAATTGGAGTTTTTGCCTCATTATCGTTTCTGAATGAACATGACTGACAAGAATATTATCGATAAGTTAGCGGGGCGTCGCAGGATAATTGAGCAATATCTAATTCGTCTTTCAGATTTTTCGCTTGAATATATCGTCGTGTCGATTTGGAAGGCGTTCGATTCCGAATATTGGGCGCATTGCAACGTTTACTTTGACTTCGAGGACGAATCAGGTTTTGATCCTCTTTATGGAAAGGGAGAAACGCCTCAAAAAGCTCTGGAATCTTTTATTGACAAGACGTTGGAGCAATACGAAAAGAGTCGTCGTCAACGATGCGACGTCGTCGTCGAACAGTTTCCTTAGTTTGCGGCGTCATGAAATTGGCGGAAAGGATTTGGTTTTCCGATGTTGTTGGTTAGCGCCTTTTACAGACGCGGCGAACGTAGTCTGTACGACCCGGAAACGCGTCGTCTTGCTCCCGTCGACGATAAAAAGGAATTGTC
>CAMZEO010000031.1 GCA_947305735.1 uncultured Planctomycetales bacterium
TGGGGTTGGAGCGGTTCTGCTGGCAAACGGCGCGTTGTCAGAAGGCGGCGACGAATTAAAAATCCGTAAACAATTGATAGAAAACGATTGCATTGAAGCTATTATTACTTTGCCTCGCAATATGTTCTATACCACAAATATTTCTGTTTCTGTCTGGATTTTGAATAGAAATAAAAAGTGCCGCACTGAGAGACGCCCAACTGGAGACGTTAAGTTTCGCGATCGTACCGGCGAAGTCCTGTTTATGGATTTACGTCAAATAGGACACCCCTATGAGAAGAAATATATAACGTTTACCGAGGAAGACCGCGCGATTATCGTTGATCGATTTAAATCATGGCGTTTTGATGGGTATAAAACACCTTATGAAGATGTTCCGGAATTATGCTATGCGGCAAAGACAAATGAGATCGGAATGAATGAATATAGTCTCTCTCCCGGACGTTACATCGAGTTTGTTAATCAGGACGAATCTTCTGACTTTGAAGAGCAAATGTCTCGATTCAGAGATGAATTGAAGGAATTACTTACTCACGAACAACAATCAAGACAAGAGCTGTTGAAAATAATGGAAACATTTGGGTATCCTATTGAGTTTTAACGAGAAATAAGAATATGTCCAGTTATAAGAGTATAGGCGAATGTATTTCCGTTATTGATAATCGTAATTCAGACGGAAGTATCACCCGATTACTGGGACTCAGTATTGATAAATGTTATATACCTTCCGTTGCTAACATCATTGGAACCGATCTCAAAAAATATAAAGTTCTCCGCAAGGGGCAGTTTGCTTGCAGTTTAATGCAGGTCAGTCGTGATCAAAAGGTTCCAATTGCTATGTATACAGACGAAGTACCTGCTATTATTTCTCCTGCATATATAATGTTTAACGTATCTGTTCCCAATATATTACTGCCCGAGTATTTAGACCTTTGGTTTAAGCGGGTGGAATTTGATCGTGAAGCAACGTTCTACGCAATTGGAGGAGTGCGCGGCTCGCTTGATTGGGAAGATTTTTGTAATATGAAGTTACCTGTTCCGTCTATTTCGGAGCAGTGTAGGATTGTTCGGGTCTATCATGTAATTTCAGAACGAATCGAGCTTCTACAAAAGATAAATCGAAATTTACTTCTGCAAGTTAATACGATATTCAAACGTTGGTTCACCAATAACCCAAACCTTGAATCATTTGTTCATATTCCGCTTTCGGAATTATGTTTAGTTGTTACAAAAGGCACCACTCCTACAACCTTAGGGAAACCTTTTGTAACGGAAGGCATTAACTTCATAAAGGCAGAATCAATTACAGGCGACCACACCATTGACCAAAAAAAATTTGCCTTTATTGATGAAGAAACAAATACTCTACTGAAAAGGTCTATCATTTGTTCCGGAGACATTGTTTTTACGATTGCTGGAACTCTTGGACGATTCGCTTTAGTTGATGATAGTGTCATTCCTGCAAATGTCAATCAGGCGGTCGCTATTATCAGGGTAGATAAGGCAAAAGTCTTTCCAGAATATATATACAGTTTCTTTGTTGGGAACTGGCATAATGATTACTACACAAAACGTATTCAGCACGCTGTTCAAGCGAATTTGAGTCTAGGAACCATAAAATCCCTACCAATTCCTGTCCTTCCAAAAACTGCAATGGAAGAATACTTAGGATTAATACGTCCTGTTATTACCATGATGAAGGTGAATCAAAGAGAAATAAGAATCCTTGAATCCGTTCACGATTCCTTGCTTCCGAAGTTAATGTCAGGCGAACTAGACGTATCGGAACTTGATATTTAACAAGACAAATTCCAATTTGCCTGAAACGTAACAAGATTAGGTTTTTTCATCCTAAAAGGAACTTAGACATCAATGTCCGCCGTATTTTCAGAAGCCGAACTCGAACAAGCCATTATTGAGAAATTCGTCGCCGAAGGTTACGAACACGTTTCCGCCGACGCGATTCATCGAGAGCAAACGGACGTTTTAATTAAAGAAGATTTGAAGGCTTTTCTTGCTGCAAAATACGCGCCGCAAGGTATTACTTCCTCGGAAATTGACTCAATTATTCGTAGTTTAGAAAACTCTTCGGCTACGCCCGCGTACAGCGCCAACAAAAAATTGTTTCTCCGTATGGCGGAGGGGGAAACGTTTATTCGTGAAGACCGTAACGCGAAAGACTTTTTTTTACAACTGATCGACTTTGACCTCGAAGACAATAAAAACATCGTTAAGATCGTCAATCAGTAGACGATCAAGGGGGCGAAAGCGACGCGCCGACCGGACGCAATCGTTTATATCAACGGTTTGCCCGTAGTCGTCATGGAGTTTAAATCCGCAGTCAAAGAAGAAGCGACGATTCACGACGCTTACGTTCAATTAACGACGCGTTATTTACGAGATATTCCGGAGCTGTTCAAATACAATTGTTTCGTCGTTATTTCCGACGGCGTGAACACTAAGGCGGGAACAGTCTTTTCGAGTTACGAACGATTCTGTTCATGGCGTCGAGCAGACGCCTTCTCCGCTCCGGTGGACGGTATAAACACGTTGGACGCAATGATACACGGAATGTTCCGCAAGGAACGGCTCTACGACATTATTCACAATTTCATCTATTTCCCCGACTCGGATGTCGGCGGGGACGTGAAGGTCGTCGCCAGTTATCCGCAATACTTTGCCGCTCGAAAGTTGTTGGAGAACGTTTTAACTCATCGAAAGCCAATTGGAGACGGAAAGGGAGGAACGTATTTTGGAACGACGGGTTGCGGTAAGTCTTTTATCATGCTGTTCCTTACAAGGCTCCTTATGCGCGAGCCGCAACTCTTAGCTCCGACAACGCTATTAATCACCGACCGCTCCGATCTGGACGACCAATTGTCTCAATTGTTTCTCAATTCAAGAAAGTTCATTGGCAATAAAACGGTCGTCGATATGGACAGTCGTGAACAGCTGAAAGACGCTTTGAAAAAGACGACCAGCGGCGGCGTTTTTTTGACGACTATTCAGAAATTTGCGGAAGAATTTGGCGAACTCAGCTCGCGGCAGAATATTATCTGCATTTCCGACGAAGCGCACCGAACCAGTAATAATCTTGAAAAGAAACAAGTTGTTAATGAGGAAGGGGTTTTGGAACGATACGGCTTTGCAACTTTTTTGCATACGGCGTTACCGCAGGCGACTTATATTGGTTTTACCGGAACGCCCGTCGACGCGACTATGGACGTGTTCGGCCCCGTCGTCGATCAGTACACAATGACCAATTCCGTAAGAGACGGAATTACCGTCGGGCTGAAGTACGACGGCAGACCGGCTATAGTTACGCTTAACGACGAAAATGTTCAGAAAATTGAAGAATACTACAAGCAATGCCTTGAAGCGGGAAGCAACGAGTATCAGGTCGAAGCAAGTAAAAAAGCCGTTGCTAAAATGGAAGCGATTGTCGGCGATCGCGACGTTCTCAATACTGTGGCGGACTTTTTTATCGACCATTATGAATCTCGCGTTCGCGAGGGTTCCACCGTCGCGGGCAAATGTATGTTCGTTTGTATGAAGAGGGAAATTGCTTTTGATTTTTATAACATTTTGAAAAATAAGCGTCCCGAATGGTTTGTGGAAAAAGTAGCTCCGGACGGCGTGGAATTATCCGAACAGGACAAAAAAGAACTTCTTCCGACGGCAATGTGTCGATTTGTGGCGACCCGTTCCAAGGACGACCCAAAGGAAATGTTCGACTTGCTCGGCCCTGACTCTGTTCGCAAATCTGCGGCGTTACAATTTAAGAACATACGCAGTAATTTCAAAATTGCCATCGTCGTCGACCTATGGCTAACAGGTTTCGACGTGCCGTTTCTTGACACAATGTATATCGACAAGCCGATTACGCAAAGTCATACCATTATTCAAACGGTATCCCGCGTCAATCGCGCATATGAAGGAAAAGACAACGGTTTGATCGTTGATTTTATCGGACTCAAACGAGGTCTTTTGGCGGCGTTGCGCAGATATTCAGATTTTAGAGACGACGAGTTTGACGACGACAGCGTTCAGGCGGCGATTAACATCGTTAGAGACCAGTTGGAAATACTCAACGCTATGACGCGCGGTTTCGATAACAGCAAGTTTTTTACCGGAACGTCCAGCGAGAAATTGCAATGCCTTAACGAAGCGGTTGAATTTGTTCAAAAGACCAAAGAGTTAGAACAGCGCTTTATGCGCGAAGTACTTCGACTTTCCAAGGCGTTTAATCTTTGCAATAGCGGAAAGGATTTTACTAGTCAAGAACTTGACCTTATTCACTACTATAAAGCCGTTCGTTCTATCTTATTCAAATTGACCAAGGGAGACGCGCCCGACACGGACTCGATGAACGCGCGCGTTCAAAAGATGTTGGAAGAAGCAATCAGATCGGAGGGAATTGAAGATATTTTCTCAATGGACATGGGCGTAGATTCCGAAGCGATCGACCTTTTCAGCGACGAGTATCTGAAGCGAATCGGCATGATTAAATTGCCGAACACTAGAATCAAAGTGTTAGAACAGTTGCTTAAAAAACAGATCAAAGAATTTAAAAAGGTCAATAAGATTAAAGCCAAGACTTTTGAAGAAATGTTAAAGGCTGTTCTTGCAACTTACAACAATCGGATTACCGACGCCGACGAAGTGCAGAGTATTCTTGACAACGTAACCGAACAGTTGTTCGATCTCATGTTGAAGCTGAAAGAGGAAAAGAATTCTTTTAGCTCTATGGGAATAGACTACGAAGAAAAAGCGTTTTTCGACATTCTCGTAGCCGTTGCTGAAAAATATCAGTTTGAATTTCCGGAAAGCGAAAACATTGAGATAGCGAAAGAAATACGAGCGGCGTTGCGTGATAATGAGAAGTATACCGATTGGGTGAACAGCTCTCAAATTAAGGCGCGAATGACGTCGGATATAATCATGATTCTGCATAATCACGGTTACCCTCCGACGCCTTTTGAGATTTACGAAAAGGTGTATAACGACATTATCGAGCAGACTGAGAATTTTAAGAAGTACAACGAGTAGTAGAGATTCTGTTGGTTTAAGCGGACGTCGTAGCTCGGCGGGATGAGGCATCTTGGCTGATGCCACATCGTCATTATTCTTGTAGTTCAAGATAACTATAATTGATATTGTTGTTGTCTAAGTTGTTTTGAAACAATGATTAACAAATATATAAAATTTTTGCGCATTTCAGAACGTCAAACACGTATCGTACTTTTCCTTCGACGTTGAAGCAACGAATCGCCTCGTTAACAGGAATCAGTCGCCGGACGTCAATCGTATCCTGTCAGCTTTTCGCGAGCGCCTTGTTTCCAATGTCAGCCCCGTTTCGACAATTTATGCATACAGCCTTAAGACCTATGACGGGTTGGTAGATTTTGGCTATCAAAAAAAGGCTCTGCTCCAGAATTAGCGGAAATGATTATTTTAGAGGATTCGGACATGCCAACTTGAGTTTTTCCGGCAATCAGGCAATTCATAGCGGCAAAACCTTCATAGGGTTTTGAATCCCCGCGCTTTTCGTTTAGCGGCCTGTGTCATTGAATTGATTCCTTCGCTGATAGCGTTTGTGATCCGACTCTGAAAGTAATTGAGAGTCTCCCTACGGTGATCCCTCAATGTTTTCTCCGCGTCTTTCATTGGTTCCAACTTGCAATGACGCGTCCAAGAATACAGCCTGTCAAATTGAATAGACGCTTCCAATTCATTATCGGCGGCATAGAAAAGACCAAGCGACTGGACAATCCGAAAAGCTCGCCCCGTTTGGGGATATCATGTCGACGGTCGATATTGTATGACGCGCCGCCGGGCTCCGATTTTGCGTCGACGCGTTGCGTTGATCGACGTTGCCTGCAGCATACGCGCGACAAAGCGCGCTTCTGCTTGTGGCTCCAATTTGATCCTGTAGCGTCCAGACGATTTCGCGCCCTATCGCTTACGCCTCATATGCGCGTAACGACTAACTGAAACTTGAATTTGAGACCTGCGCTGTAATGCGCGCCGCCCCGTCGGACTCCGCCTACTTCGCTTTTAAATTCCAGTAGACGATATACCTGTTTCTGTTGAGTTCGAAAAACGGGCGCAGGGTGAACGAACTACCGTCCGACGTCGCGTTGGAACTGAGCCGGAATTCGAGTCGATTCAGGTCGATCGGTTCGATATAATCTCCAAGTCGATCGACGTCGAGCGTTAGTTCCGGGACGTCGATTCCTTTGAAACCGCCGAGTTTATTGTTGTTCGTCGTATAACATTCCGCGTCGTCGACCTCCTCCAGGACGGCGGCGAGAAGGATCGGACCGTATTTAAACGCGATCGCGCCTTCGCGCGAACGATAGACGTTAAGTTCCATTGGCGTTTCGATTTCCAGAACGTCTCCTTCTTGCCAAAGTCGTCGTATTTCGACGTAACCTTCCTCCGTTTGGATTGAGTTGACGAGTTCGCCGTTGATTTTGACGACCATTTCGCTTGCAAGCCATTGAGGCGCGCGAATTCTAATCGCGCAATTCGCTTCTCCGCTCGTTATCGTTACCTTACTTGAACTTTCGTAAGGAAAACGCGTTTCCTGCTTTAACGAAAGCCCCGTCTCCGCCCAACGCGCCGTCGAAGGAACGAATAAATTGACGTAAAGCGCGTCGCCGTCTTTGTAATAGATCGATTTGTCCAGTCGCGCGGGGGACTCCATGCCGCTCAAACAGCAGCACCAGAAGCTGTCGTCGCGGGTGGAAAAGAACCGATACGACCCCGGAATGAACGACGTAAAATAAGTCTTCCCGTACCCTTCCGAATTGTCCTGGTCTTGCGACGGGTAGATCAAATTGAAAAGCGATTCTTCCAGATAGTCGGCGTATTGCGAACAACGTTTCCAGGAGAAAAGCGTTTCGGTTAATTTCATCATGTTGTAATTGCAACACGTTTCCGTATTGGACGACGCGAGCGGTTCTTTGTCGATCGCGGGATAATGCTCCGCCAGACCCATCCCGGAATTAGCGTACATTCGATTCTCGCGACAAGTCTTCCAGAAGAATTCCGCCGCGCGACGGTATTTTTCGTCTCCGGTAAATTCGTAGAACGTCGCCGCGTTTTGAATCTCGGGGATCTGCTCGTTGACGTGCCGTCCCGTCAAATTGTCGCGGCCTTCCGAGAGCGGGTCGAGCAAATCGTCGCGCAGAAAGCGTTTCGCCAATTCAAGATAATTAGAATCGTTGGTGATCTCATAGAGCCAAAGAGACGTTTCGGAAACGGCGCCGTGTTCGCAGGTCAGCATGCGTTGCGTTTGCGCGTGATTGAATTTGTCCGTTTGAGTTTTCGCCCAGTCGCCGAACCCGCGAGCGAGTTCGAGCGCGCGCGAATCGCCGAACGTTTGGTAGACTTCGACAAGCCCTTTGTAGACTTTTTGAACCCCGGACCAACAGTCCCATACGCCGCCAAGTTGGTACGAATTGACCTGGAACGAGTCGGGACGGTCGAAAATATTCGCGACGACCGCGTCTTCGCTGATTCCGCCAATAAAACCGCTTGGACGTTGAGTTTGCGCCAATTCGTCGACCGCATGGCGTATTTTGTTCGCGTACGTCTCGTCGCCGGTCTTGCGATACATGATGCAGGCTGCGGAAAGCCAGTGTCCAATTCCAAAACCGCAGGAGTCCCACGATTCCCAACCTCCGTAGCGTTTCGCTTCTTCCGGCAAACCGGCGGCAAGTCGATGTCCGGCGCACAAACGATCGATATCCAATTGAAGCAAGTTGCGCGCGTTGTCGTCCCGCGCTTTTTTAAACGGACCGTCGAGCAGCGAGACGTTTTCGTCCTCCAAAAACGAGCCGCTTTTGATCGCGCGGGGCGAGAAAACAAACGGTTTCGCCAAAAGAGTTCCGTCGACGCTTTCGACCGAAAGTCGAACCGACGACTTGCCCGGTTCGACGTCTTCGACGCGCAAATCGAACGTCTTGTCGACGCGTTCTCCGTTTCCGACGCTGATTTTCTGGCGAACGAGTTCGCGCGTCGGCGTTCCGGAGGAGTCGCCAAGACTTGCGACGAGCTCCGCATCGAGCGACGCCTCGCCGCGCGGCGCGACGACGAATCGCGCGAAGATCCTTTTCGCGTCGTTCCATTGACAGCGACCGACGGTTCGAATCGCCGCGTCGGGACGTTCCGAGTCGGAAACGACGTCGACGATCGCGCGCGCTTTCAAATTGTCGACGCCGATTTGTCCTTCAATTTCGTAACGATCGGTTGCGTAAATCGGCGAAAAAACGTTTGAATTCCAGACGACCGCGCTCCTGATCTTGTTTCCGTCCGCGTCGACGACGATCGTCGTTTCCGGCAATTGCGGAACGTCGCCGAGCGCGACGGTCGTCTCGATCGGTTCGACGGCGACGTATCCTCCGGTCGACGCGGCGTCCCGCAAGATTTCTTCAGGCGTCAACGCGCGGTTGTAAAGGACGAAATCGTCTAGCGTTCCGCGCAAATTTCCGTCGTGGGCGTATTGGCTTTTGCCAAGATAGTTCGCGTCGTCGACGCCGAGCGTCTTGCCGACGTCCAACGTCGCGCCCAATCGCTTCGCGACTAAACGACCGTTAAGATACAGTTCGAGCGTCTCGCCGCGTTTGACCGCCGCGATTCGCGTCCATTCGTTCAAATTGATTTGCGTCGGAACGGAAATCTTTTGTTCCCCCGGCGTGCTGTCGTCGGTAATCGCCAATTGCATATTACCCGAGGCGTCGGAAGTCGTCGGGGTCAGGTAGAAGTTGAATTTTTCGTTGCGACCGAAATCGAAAACACGCTCGTAGGAAACGTATTCCGAAAGATTGAGCCAAACGGCGACGGTAACGTCCGACGCGTTCGACAAGATTCCGTCGGGCAATCGGACGTATCCGTCTGTCGCCGTTTCATTAAGAACCAGACCGCTTCCCGTTTTGCCGCGCCCGACGCGCGCGCCGTCCCCGAAGAGTTTCGCGTCTTGTCCGTAGCCCGACGCGTCGCCGACGATTCCGTCGGAAACGTTTTCAAAATCGTAAGCTACAATCGGACGCGAATCGTCGTTTTGGTCGTATTGTCCGAACGCGTCGGTTAAGGGAAGGAACGTCGATATCAACGCCGTCGACGCCAGTAAAACCGCCAATTTTTTCATGTCGCGTTTCCTTTGATAATAATTGCGCCGGGTAAATTGGGGGGGCAAAGAGTATCGCTTTCTGACATTGTACCCGACCGGGCGTCGTCGGGCAAGATTTCTAAAAGGGGACGGACGTTTTTACGGCGCCGACGACAAAAAAAAAGAGGCAAAACGCGCTGAAACGTTTTGCCTCGTTCTATTGGAACGCGCGCTCACGTGGGACGCGCGTCTTTAGGAAAGACTACCGATCGACTCACTTCGCGCGTTGCGACGGGGTCTTGGAAACTCTCTTGCTCATGAGCCAGTACAGGAACGGCGAGCAGATGAAGACCGAGCTGTACGTACCGACGATCACGCCGACGACCATTGCGAACGCGAAGGTGTGAATTCCGGCGCCGCCGAAAATATACAGGACGAGCGCGGAGAACAAGGTCGTGATCGACGTCAAGAGCGTACGGCTTAAGCATTGGTTGATCGACTTGTTGATAATGGCGAGCGTCAACGCTTCGGACTTGCCGCGAACCTCGCGCATACGGTCGAACAAAACGATCGTGTCGTTCAACGAGTAACCGATCAGAGTGAGGAACGCCGCGACGGTCGCAAGACCGATCTTGAATTGCGTGATTCCCAGGAACGCCAACGCTCCGGCGACGAAGTAGCTGATTCCGATAAGACCGAGCGTAACAAGCACGTCGTGGATCAAACCGACGACGGCGGACAGACCGAACACCGCGCGTTTGAATCGGAGCCAGAGGTAGCCGATGATGCAGACCAGGCTGCCCATGATCGCCAAGATTCCCTGAGTTCGCGCGTAACTCGCGACGGCGGAACCGACGGTGTTGGACGCTTCAAACGCAATTTGGCTGTTCGCTTTTGCTTGCGCGTCGGCTGCAAGGGCGGAAATCGCCTCGACGTCGTTGGAGTCGAAGACGACGTTCCAGTCGGTAGCGGCTTCGTCGGAACCCTCTTCGTACCCTTCGCGCGTGACGTCGAATGTCAATTCGGAACCGTCCGGAAGAACTTCGCTAAAGTAGCTCTCGACGACTTCGCGCGCAAGAGCCGGTTTGACGTTGACGGCGACGGTCGTTTGAGTATGCGTCGCGTCGGATCCGACGGTCGAGACTTCCGTCGGTTCGCCGACCGCATAGTCCATCGAATAGGTGCGGAGTTTTCCGGCGAATTTTTCTTTAAGCAGGTCTTCGACTTTCGTCTGGAAATCGTTCGCTTTCTGGTCGGGCGGGCAGGACGCGCTGATCGTATAGCACGTGTTGTCCGCGACGGCGTTGCCTTCCTGGTCTTGACCAAGAGACAGCGAGCTGACGGCAAGGTCGGGAAGATCGTCTTTCAAGCTGTTGCGAAGATCCCCGATTTCAATCGGCTCGTTGAAGACCATCTGGATTTCAACGCCTCCGACGAAGTCGACGTCAAAGACGCCCTTGCCGCGCGCGAAGACGGCGACAAGACCGACGACGATAAGGATTGCGGAGACCCAGATCGTTTTCTTAACGAGTTTGAAATAGTCCCAATTGGGACGACCGAATTGCTTCATGCCGGGAATGAGCGGCGAGACGCATTTTTTGCCGACAAGGCCGATTCTTTCCGCTGTAACAAAGATCGTCCGGCAGACGTAGCACGCGGTGAACATACTGAACAAAACGCCAAGGAAGAGCGTGACGGCGAAGCTCTTAATCTGTTCGGAACCGACGAGATAGAGGATCCACGCGGTGAGCATCGTCGTAATGTTCGAGTCAAAAATTGCCGAGAACGCGCGCTCGTAACCGTTGCGGATTGCCATACGCACCGTCGCGCCGCCGCCAAGTTCTTCGCGAATACGCTCGAAAATAAGAACGTTCGCGTCTACCGCCATACCGACGGTAAGAACGAGACCCGCAAGACCGGGCAACGTGAACGCGGCGTGCATGCCGATCATCGCCATCATGATCAGGAAGAGGTTCATAATGACGGCGAACGTGGCGACGAAACCGCCGAATCCGTAGTAAATCATCATGAAGATGAGGACGATGATTCCGGACCATACGACGGCGTTCTTACCTTTGCGGATCGTGTCGGCGCCTAGCGTGGGACCGGTGATCTGTTTCGTAACGGGCTTGTCGGACAATTTCGCGGGAAGAACGCCGGCGTGCATGACGGCGATCAGGTCGCGAACTTCCGTCTGAATACGTTCACGAGATCGAGCCGCGATCGCTGATCGTGCTCTTAATGTTAGGGGCGGAGAAAAGACGGTTATTGAAGACGACGCCCAATTGTCGACCCTGATCGCGACCGGGATTGGCCTTATAACGATCGGTCAGGTTCTGCATATGCCTGGAACCTTCGGAGTTCATTGTGAAGAGAACTTCCGGCTCGCCCATATTGCCGACGCTTTCCTGAACGAAATCAATATGATTTCCGTTAACCTCAAAAGAGTCGACAAGCTCTAGAACGAGAACGTCGTAACGCGGAGCGCTCGCGACTTCGTCTTCGCGGGGTTGGTAGGTCGTGTTACGGTAGACGACGCCTTGACGGATGCAGTCTTCCTGAGTCGGGTCGACCGGCAGCCATGCGTAGCCCTTGACGATTCCGTCGCCAAGTTGTTCGGAAAGAACGTCCGACTTAATGTCGACGCGTTCGGCTTTTGTCGCGAGAGAGATTGCCGCTTTTTCGTCTTCGTCGGTGGACGTTTGATTGGCGAGAATACGGAATTTCAATTGCCCCGTGTCGTTGATGACGCGTTCGAGACGGGCAACTTCGGCGGGATCCGCCTCCGGAATCGTGATCTTGATTTCGGTGTTGGCGCCAAGTTCCTGGATCGAAATTTCGCGAACGCCGGACGGGTTGATTCGCTTCATAATCGCGTTTTTCAACTGGCTCATATCCTCGTTTGTAACCGAGTCGCGCCCCGAATTCTCGACAGGTTGGACTTCGTAGACGAGAATCGAGCCGCCGCGCAAGTCCACGCCAAGATTGACGCGATGCTGCATAAGACCGACGATCGTCGAGATCAACGCGCCGAGGAAACAAATAAAGATGATCGCGTAGTTGGCGCTATACTCCTGCGCTCGAAATTTCTTGCCGAGGACGCGTCCAATCCACCAGCCCGCCGCAAGCAGGACGATCAGACCGAACACCGTAATATAACCGGTCGCGTCCGCGTTTTTCGCGGCGGCGTCAATCGGTTCGACTTTAACGGGCGTCGCTACGGGCACGGCGTCGGGATCCGCCGCTTCGACGTCCGCTTTTTCCGCAGTCGCGTCGTTTGGTTGTTCTTGCGCGGACGCTTCGGTTTGTTCGGCAGTCGGCGCTTCCGTCGCGGCTTCCGTAGCCGCGTCGCCTAATTGCGCGCGCGCGGGTTCCTCGGTTTGTTCGACGGCTGGCGCTTCCGCGGCGGCTTCCTCGGTTGCGACGGCGGTCGACGCTTCGACCGGTTCGTCTTGTGCAAAAGAAGACGTCGACATAAAGCCGACTCCAAAAGCCGCAAGCGCGATCAGGCTCAGAACGGCGGGTCTCAACGATAATTTTTCGCTAGTCATTTGGGTCAAAAATAGTTATGAGTAACTCTGGTTTTTAAGCTTTCCCGACGCTTTTTCGGAAATCGTTTTCCGCGTTGGCGAGCGCGGAAACGTAAAACCGCGTTTGTCGGGGCAAACGTCGACGCTCCCGAGGGCGAGACGCGTCCTTCAAACAAATTAAATCGACGACGTTCCGGCGCGCGGCGCCAAAACGCGCCTCAACAAGCACGGGAATCCGCCCGGCGAAAACCCTGCTCACTTGGCTTTGGGCTTTTCTTTTTCCTTTTCTTTCTCTTTAGCGATTTTTTTCGCCGCTTCTTTGTCGTAGACAAAGTAAATCGAAGAAATTGCAAAGTGAATCTTCACGTTCGCGGAATCGTCGACGCGCAAGACGACCTCGCCCGCCTCGCGATCGATCGAGAACACGCTGCCGATAATTCCGCTCGTCGTCAGGACTTTATCGTTGATCTTGAGCGAATCAAGCATTTTGTTCATTTGCTTGTCGCGGGATTTCGTCGGCAGGTAAAAAATGAGGTACATCGCGATAAGGAAAACGAATACCATCATCAAGAACCCGAACGGTCCGCTTCCCGCCGGCGCGACGGGCGCCTCTTCCGCGAACAACGGGACTAAAAACGCTTGCGCAAACGCGACGTTCATAGAACAATACCTCGATTTTAACGGTGAAAGGAGTACGTCGGTTCGGTCGAAAGAGTCGAACCTCCCAATACTCGACTATCAAACTATTATCATAAACGCTCTTGTCAAGGTCGACAAGGGCGCCGATTTGCAAATATTGGTATTTTTCCCAAATTTTCGCCCTTTTATTGCTTTTCCAGGTTGGCGTCGCCGTCTTTTGACCAAGCCCTTCAAATAAAAACGGACGCCCTGTTTTCGGACGTCCGTCGGGAAAGGCTTCGTCGCGCGACGCTTTAAGGAATTTGGATTTCAAAGAGTCGTCGCCCGACCTCGTCGTCGGACGTTTCCGTCCATTCGTTCCTCCGAAAGATCATTCGACAGGCGTTTTCGTTTGTCGCTCGGTAGAATCTTTTAGCGATCCGAACGTCGCGAAACCCAAGACTCCGAAGGAACAATTGCGCTTGCGCGTTCTTTTCACTGACGAAACAAGAGACTTCGGAACGTCCGGCGTTTAGTTTGTCAAAAATGACGCCGAGCATAAAAGATCCGACTCCTCTGCGCCGTTCTAATTCGTCGACGGCGAAGCTGAGCAAACGATAGAAACCGTTTTTGACTTCATAGAAAAGATATCCGACGAGCTTGTTTTCCCGTTCGACAACGAATCCCTTGCATTCTTCCGAGTTGAGACAGTACTCGAACTCGTCGCGAGTCCACGGATATTCGAACGCTTGTTCTTCTATTCTCAAGACGTCGTCGAGATCTTCCATGGAGACGGGGCGACGTATGAGCCGTCTTGAGTCGAAAACGCGAGGCGTCGCGAATACTCGGAAATCGATTGTCGGACATGAGAGGTTAACGTCCACAAGATTCTCCTTTGACTCGGCCGATTAGAAGAACGAACCGGCTTTCATTCTCGGGAAGCCGGAGCCCATTTCCGTCGGTTGTTTTTTAGGCTTTTCGTAATTGTCCGACTTTCGATGGAGCGAACCGACGATTGCGGCGCGTCGCGCGTCGGGGGCGTCGTCCGTCGTCGTCGCCGACTCTCTCTTCCGTTCCTCTTCAGAGTTCGGAGCGTTTTTCGTCGTCTTTTGAGGAATACTCGCGCTCGTTTGCGCGACTTTATTGTCTTGATCGGTCGACGTCGCGGAGATCCATCGGACGTCGGAATCTTTTTGAGCCGACGACGCGGCGGCGTTTTGAACGAACCTCGTCGCGTTGGTTCGAGTTGGTTTGGCGTCGGTTTTCGTCGTGTTTTGCGCGAGTTGATCGGTTGGGGTCGAACGTGAAAGGACGACAACTTCGCCAAAACCGAGTTGTTGAGACGACGAAATTGGCCGCGCCTCGGGAATCGGCGTCTCGACGGGCTGGGGCGTCTCCTCCGGGGGAAGAACCAGTTCGGGAACCGTTTCCGATTCGGTCTGCGCGGACGTTGACTGAACGCGGGTCGTTTGCGCGCCGGGCGGGACTCCGATAGCCAGCGCGGATTCGGTCGACGTCGATTCGCCTCCGGATTCTTCTTTCTCGCGATTACGTCGTTTGGCTGCGAACTGCGCCTCGAGCGAACGCGCCCGTTGCGTGATTTCCGAATTTGACGTCAATTGCGCGGCGACTTTCGTTTGTTCGACGGCGTCGTCAAGATCGCCCGCGCGTTCTGACAAAACGCCCATCTTGTAGTAGGCTCGGTAATCGTTGGGCGCCATTTCCGCGATTTCCTTAAGCGCGTCGTAAGCGTCGTCGTCGCGTTCTTGCGCTTCGAGAAGATAGGCGATTTCCAAGCGCGGTTCGATAGAGTCCGGATTGCGATCTCTCCATTCTTCGAGCGTCTGCATGGCGCTTGCGGAATCGCCGCGCGCCGTTTCCGACGTCGCTATTCCTCGGTAGCAACAAACGATCGTTTCCGGGGCGGGGTTCATTTGCAACGCCGTCCAATACGCGTCCTCGGCTTTCGCAAGCAGATTGAGATCGCCGGTTTCGTTGGCTTTACGCTGCAACGCCGAACCGAGGTTGTAATACGTTTCCGCAGAATCAGGGTTTTCTTCGAGCGAGTCTTGAAATCGCGCGATCGCGTTGTCGTAGTCGCCCGCCGTGAAATACTCGACTCCTCGAGCGTTGTTCGAGGCCGCGGTTCTGCTCGAAGAAGCGCAACCCGGCGCGCACGTAAGCGCGACAAGACAAAGCGTCAACGGAACCGCCGACGCGAGACGCGTCGCGAGCGCTTTTAACGGACGTTCGGAGGTCGTCCGGCGATTTGTCGAAGTAAGGATAAACATAGCGTTACCGATCCGTAATAATCCGACGTTTCCGTAGTGGCGAGACGACGCGCCCGCCGCGGCGCGGATACAAATTAATCGCGCCGAACGCTGAATGATCCAATTCGGCGTTCGGATTTTTGCGCGGAAAACCGATCGCAAGAGAAACAAGTCGCCTTAGGATACGCAATTCTTCCCTTTAACGCAAGACTGGATTTTTTATTGTCGAAGAACGCGAGACGTTTTATTTCGACCAACGTCTTGAGTTCTGAAAAGTAAGGGCTCTTCGAAGATAGACTGAGTCTGAGTAAAGATGCGGCGATTCGAAAAATTTCAAGCGTTTTGTTCGAGGAATCAGCGCGTCGCGCATCTTGAACTGATTTGTTTGCGCGGTTTCTCGCGATTCTCGCGTCGTTTTTCGTTCCGACGTCAACTTCGAATATTCCGGCGCAAAGAAACGAACGCTTTTTCTACGAAATAAATAAAATTATTTAGACGTTCGCGCGCTTCCTTTATTTTTCCGTTCGTGATAAAATGACGGGGCGCGACGTTGTCGTCGCGAGGATTATCGTTTTTTGCAAAAATGCGGAGAGGCGCGACAAATGCGACGGGTTTTATCGGCGTTTTCTTTCCTGTTTATGTTTCTTTACGCGACCGTTGGGTATTGCGACACAGAGACGATTTCTCTGGACGGAGTCTGGATCATTCGTCAGGATGCGGAGAACGTCGGAAAAGACTCCGAATGGTTTAACGCGCCCCTTGTCGAAAGCGGCGAAACGTCGAAAATTTCCGTGCCGGGCGTGTTGCAGGAAGTTTTTCGGGAATACCATGGGGTCGTCTGGTACGAACGCGATTTTGCGACTCCTGAAAACCTCGACGCGGACGGTCGAACGCTTTTGCGATTTTGGCAGGCGGAGTATCTCGCGGACGCGTGGCTTAACGGAACGTACCTAGGTTGGCATGAGGGGGGCGAGGCGGCTTTTGAACTTGACGCGACCGACGCGCTCAAACCCGCGGGAGAATCAAATCGATTAACCATTCGCGTATTGAACGCCGCCGACGAGCCGATCGACGGGATTTCCATGGCGAATATTCCTCGGCGCAACAACACGAACGTGATAACTCCCGGTTGCGGTTACGCCTCGGGCGGTCTTGTCGATTCCGTCGAATTGCTGGCGACGCCAAATGTTCGCGTCGCTGATCTACATTTGATTCCCAATTGGAAGACGGGTGAAATAGAGGCGCGCGTCGCCGTCGAGAACGCGTCCGACGCAATATGGCGCGGCGCGTTGCGTTTAACCGCCGTTTCCTGCGACGGAGGAGAATTTACGCGTCCCGCCGTCTTCCAGGCGGAAGCGAAGCCGGGCGTTTCGCAGATCGTCGGTCGTCTGGTCGTTCCCGACTTCAAGTTGTGGAATCTTAACGATCCCAATTTGTATTCCGTTTCTTCCGAACTTGTTTCAAGCGACGGAACCGAACTCGATCGTCGCGCCGCGACGTGCGGGTTCCGCGATTTTCGCTTTGAGAACGGTTATTTTCGACTCAACGGGAAACGTGTTTACGTAAAATGCTCCCATTCTGGCAGCGACTCGCCGATCACGCACCGCGTTCCGCTCGATCCCGACCTCTACCGCAAGGACATACTTACCTGCAAGACGATGGGATTCAATATGATCCGCTATATCGCCGGATTGCCGCGCCGTTTCCAGCTTGATCTTTGCGACCGAATCGGTTTTCTCGTCTACGACGAGTGTCTCGCCGGTTGGTGTTACGGCGCGTGCCCCGAACGTCCGCAGCGATACGAGGAGCAGACGCTTGGCATGATACGACGCGACTGGAATCATCCGAGCGTCGTCGCGTGGGGACTTCTTAACGAAACGATGGACGTTCCCCTGATCCTTCAGGCGGCGTCGCTTCTTCCTAAGGTTCGCGAACTTGACCCCGATCGTCTTGTGTTTTTGAACAGCGGAAGTTTCGATCCTTTTTCGGGCGCGACGTCGACAAAGGCTAATTATTCGATCTGGCGCCGTAAAAACTCGACGATTATGCCCGGCGTCGTGAAAAATCAGTCGGGCAAAACGTTTGTTTTCGACGGCACAAGGTGGTTTGACAACACCGTTTTTCTCCATCCGGGCGACGTGTCTTTGGAGTACTGCGCGCTTAAATGGACGGCGCCGCAGGACGGAGCGTACGATTTCTTCGCCCGATTTACCGACGTTGTCGTCGACGGGGTCGCGAACGTCGATATTCACCTAATCAAGGAAGAATCGGACGGTTCCCGTTTCGAACTCTGGACCGGCTATCTCAACCTCAACGGCTGGGAAAAGTTGATCGCTCTGGCGACTTCGGATCAACTTGGAATAGAGTCGGACAAGAGCATTTTGAAACTACTTGACAAAGAACTCTTTACGTTCCGAAAAGGGGAGTCGCTATACGTCGTCGTCGGGATTGGCGACGGAACCGGAACCGGCGACACGACGGCGATCGATATGAAGATGTGCGCGCCTGACGGGACCGTTTCCGACGTAACCGCCGATTTTTCCTACGAACGCAATCCGAACGGCGTTTGGTCTTACGGATGGCTTCCCAGAGGTTCGGAACCGGACTTGGACGCGTTCAAACTTTTCGATCTGGGGCAGGAAAATCTTTCGTTTGACCCGATCGGTCGTTTTGCCAACCCCGGCTCGTCCGAATGGCAAGGCGGACTTGCCGACACGCATCCTTACAAGCAGGTTCCTCATACCGCTCCGGTGATTAACGAGTTGAGAACGCATGAAAAAGACGGTCTGCCGGTCTTTTTGTCAGAATACGGCATAGGAAGTTCGGTTGATCTTTTCCGCCTGACGCGATACTACGAGCAATACGGAGCGACCGACGCGGCCGACGCGAGGCATTATCGTTGGCGATACGACCGTTTCAACGCGGACTGGAACGCATGGAAGCTCGACGAAGTCTTCGCGACTCAGGAGGATTTCTTCCGTCAGGCGATCGACCTGATGGCGGAACAGCGCCGACTTGGAATCAACGCGATTCGCGCAAACGCAAACGTGATCGCTCACAGCGTTACGGGAACGCACGATCAGGGAATTTCCGGAGAAGGTCTCACGACGATCTTTCGCGAGTTGAAGCCCGGCACGGTCGACGCGTTAGCGGACGTTTTCTCGCCGTTGCGCTTTTGCGCTTTCGTCGAGCCTGCGCACGTCCCCGTTGGCGGTAATATCCGCGCGGACGCCGTTCTTGTGAACGAGGACGTTCTAAAGCCGGGAGATTATCCCGTTCGTTATGTCGCGGTCGGACCGAACAACGAACGGATCTTTGACGAAACGCGCGTTATGACGATTCCCGAGCCGGAAGACGGCAAGGAGAATCCGATGACGATTCCCGTTTTTTCCGAGTCAATCGCGATTCCCGAAGGCGTCGCGACGGGGGAGTGCCGTTTTTTTGCCGAGATTCAACAAGGCGGCGCGGCGATTGGCGTCCAACGATTCTTTGCTTTTGATCGCGCCGAATTTCCCGACGTCGGAGACGGCAAGATTTACGTCTGGGGCGACGACGAAGACCTGCTTGGAAAACTTGCCGGAGCGGGAATTTCCGCAGATCCGTTTACTCGCGCCGACGGACGGGCGGTCGTTCCCGAGTCCGGCGATCGGATTCTGGTCGGAAGATCGTCGAATCGTAAAAACGACAAAGAATTCGCGCGACTTTTCGATTATGTTCGTTCGGGCGTGAACGTCGTTTTCCTGTCGCTGGACGTTTTTGAAGAAAACGGCGATTTTACGCGCTATTTGCCCTTTGAGCAAAAAGGACAAGTCGAGAGAATGCCGGCGTGGCTCTATCATAAAGACGACTGGAACAGGCGCGACCCCGCTTTTGACGGGATGGAGTCGGGCGGCGCGGTCGATTACGTTTATTACCGGGAAGTCGTTCCGTCCCTTACGTTCAGAGATCAAAATCCTGTTCCCGACGTCGCGATTGCCGGTGGTTTTAACACGCAAATGGGATATCAGGGCGGTTTGTCGATGGCGGAATGGAAATTGGGAAAGGGACGAGCGATCTTCTCAACCTGGCTTATTCAGGAGTCGTTGCCCGACCCGCTTGCCGAACGGCTGCTGCGTAATTTGCTCAACAAGATTCGTTAGTCGTTTTTTAAATCAACGTCTGTTTAGGAAATCGTTTGTTCAGGACTTTTTGGAGATTTTGGATGAGAACCGCGCGTGTTTTTCTGAGCGTCGTTATTATTGTCTCAACTGCTTTCAGCGCTTTTGCGCAAGACGCGCCTAAAAAGAAACTTATCGAACTAGGATGGGATATTCCAACGACGGGGTATATTCGCGACCATTGGCGGGAAATGGAAAAGGACGCTCCGTTTGACGGAATAATTTACGATTTGACCGCTAAAAACGACGAGGGGAACGGCGTGGCAAGCCAGTCGCTCTTTACGCCCGAACCCTGGAAAAAAGAATGGTTTGAGTCATGCGTTCGCGACCTAGAGTCATGCGATTTCCAACGTTATCAAGACAACTTCATTCGCATAAACTTCTACCCGACTCCGTTCGACTGGGCCGACGAAGAGAGTTGGAAAAACGTCTGCGAAAAAGCCGCGATTTGCGCGTGGGTCGCTCGCGAAACGAAAGGCGGACTGTGCTTTGACTTTGAGTCTTACGGCGCGGAAATGTTCAAACACGATCCGTCGACGGGTCGTTCTTTTGAGGAATCGAAACAGATTGCACGTCAACGCGGCGCGGAAATGTGCGAAGCTATTTGCAAGGAGTATCCCGACGTCGTCGTTCTTTGTTTGTGGATGAATTCGGTCAACGTCGACGCCGGGCAAAGCAAATATCCCGACCTGACGCTGCGGCGGAGCGGTTACGGTCTGCTTCCTTCGTTTATCGACGGCATGCTCGACGCGGTCGCGCCGGAAACGACCCTTGTCGACGGTTGCGAGAACGGATACTATATGAACGGTTCCGCTCAGTACGATCGCGCGGCGTGCGACATGCTCCTTGCGACAGGGCCTGCCGTTCGCCTTGTGTCTCCTGAAAACCGCAAAAAATATCGATCGCAGGTTCAAGCCGGATTTGGTTTTTACCTCGACATGTATTCTAATCCGGAAGGGTCGGCGTTTTATCGCGGAGCGGAACCGGGAGAAACGCGACTTGATCGACTTGTCGCGAATCTTCGGTCCGCTCTGGCGGCTTCCGACGAATACGTCTGGGTTTACGGCGAACAGAAACGATGGTGGGCTCCGGAGAACGCTAAATCAGACGACGATTGGACGTCGTGGGAAGAAGCTTTGCCCGGTCTTACCGATCGTATTTTTGGATTGGCGGATCCCGCTTACGAGCTCAAATGCGTTCAAGAAAGCGTTCTTAACGATTCCAACGCCGAGAATCTTTGCGTAAACGGCGATTTTTCCGACGTTGACGCAAACGGAAAGCCCGCGTCCTGGAGCTTTTGGCAGATCGAAACGCATCCGACGGGGGAATTTAAAGCGGTCGACGGCGCCGCCGTCATTGAGGGCGCGCAAAACGGATGTTTCATTCAGAGCGTCGAGGCGAAACCCGGCGAGACGTTTCTCGTTACGGGCAAGGTAAAAGCCGCGGGCGAGAGTTTTGGCAATTTCCGCGTTCGCTGGCAGGGCGATCGGCATAATTGGGTCTCGCAAACGCTCGACGTAATGGTCTATCCGGACTTTGACGCGCAACCGGACGAATCAGGCTACGTCGAATTAACGGGCTTCGCCGTCGTTCCAAACGACGCCTGCTATTTGGTCCTGCTCTTGTCTGCGTCCGGAAGCGAAGACGAAGTCGTCAGTTTTGACGATATTAAAATCTATCGCGCTCAAAAACGTTGAGCCGAATCAGTTTCCGAATTGTACTTTTTACAGAAAAGGGACATAGTGACGACTTCTGACGACGCCAAGAGTCGAAAACGACGTTTTTACGAAAAGAAGGCGTTTTGGCTCGCCTGTCTTTCGGTTGCTGTTGCGATTTGCGTGAAATACGCCGTTTTAAAGCGTAACGATAAACCGTTGACGATTCCTCCCGTCGATTCGGTCGACGCGGAGCCTGATTACGCCCATGGTGTCGGAGTCGATTTCCGAAGACGATTTGAATTGCGTCAGGAAGCGAGTCTTTTGCCAGCGAATGAAAACGGGTGGAAACTGATTTTACAGACGTTTGGTCCGTTGGCTCTTGAACAAAAGTATCTTGCGACAAGAACGCCGTGGGATCAGCTTTCAACAGACCGTTGGTTTAACAACTATTGGACGCCTGTTTGCGAAAAGTTTGGAATCGATCCGAACACTCCGCCGATTTTTTTGACGCGTTTGGATTTATACGAGTATCTGATCAAAAATGGAATTACCGGCGAGGAGCCGGCGTTTTCCGTTGCGGAATCCGCCGAGGGGAGCTTGAACGATCGGGAGCGGTATTGGGAGGACTACGAAGAAAAAATAGGGCGCCTTAGTTCTCAACAGGTAATCGAAGGGTATCAACGCCTTTTGGACGGGTCTTGGACCAAAAACGACTGTCCGGTCGCCGCGCGTTGGATTGGGGAAAACACGGACTTGTACGACGTCTTGTCAAAAGCGGTTCGGTCGCCTCGTTTCGCATGTTGGCATATCGTTCCCGATTACCAATGCGGTTGGCTCGGCATGCTTTTGCCCGACGTTCAATTTTCTCGCGAATTTGCCAGAAAATTTACAATTCGAGCTAATTATCGGATTGGAACCGGCGATTTTTCCGGAGCGATCGACGACGTTGAATCGACCGTTCTTCTTGCGAAGTCTTTTTTTGTCAACCGCGAGGATAAAACGTTGGTCAGCGCGCTTGTCGGCGTTGCGATTATGGGAATCGCCGCAGGAGTGAAATTTGACGGCGGCGCGTCCGGCGTTGAACCGACGACGGAAGACTACGCTCGTTTGAACGACGTGTGGAACGATTATTTTGGCAAATTGGATTTTAAAGAGGCGACTCGAAACGCGTTGAAAGGCGAACGCGATATTCTTTTCCTTCCAACGTCGCAGGAAATGCCCGAACTCTTGCGAAACGGTTCGTTAAAGAAATGTCTCAATCAGTTGTCCTCAGATTCCGACGATTCTAAGGAAAACGGCTTTTCCATTTTGGATAGGATTCTGCTTTTTCGCGGTTCGTTTAACGACGGTCTCTACATGGCGGAAATGGAAAGATTATGGAACGAACTCATTGTCGACAAGAAGGTTGACATAAGGGAATGGCGGTCGTCTTATCGACCGAAATCCCGAGAAGAGAATTTGGCGAAGAGCCTGTTTCTCCTGTTGGGACCTGCAACCGAGGCGTTTGGTCAGGCGGACGAACGCGCCGATTGCGTCGTCAATATGAAACTATTGACAATCGCGCTTCTCAGATATCAGGCGGAACATGGCGCGCTCCCGCCCGCTTTTACCGTCGACGCGGAAGGAAAGCCGTTGCAAAGTTGGCGCGTTCTTATTTTGCCCTATCTTGGGGAAGGCAATAAGGCGTTATACGAGCAAATTCGATTAGACGAGCCTTGGGATTCGGATTACAACAAACAGTTTCACGCTCGTTCGCCGAAAGTTTTTCAATGTCTGTCGAATGGGAAGCGCGAAAAGGGAACGACGACTTATTCGGTTATCCTTGGAGACGACGCGCTCTTTGACGCTTCAGGCGTCGGCAAAGACTTGAGGACGTTGCGCAAGCGAGAAGGCGTCGAAACGAAAAGTCAGGCGCTGATTGTGGAACGAGAACTCCCAATTTGCTGGATGAAACCCGACGAAGAATTAGACGTTCAATCGTTTCGCGAAAACGTCGCGGCATTGGACAAAGATACCGACAATGGACATGCCGGAGGGATAAACGTCGGGCGCGCGGACGGTTCCGTTTCTTTCTTCCCGACGTTCGAGGCGGACGATTCCGTCTTTGACCTCTATACGTCGGGCGTTCCGCTTCCGGAGTCTGCCGATTAGAAGAATGAAAGAATCGCGCTCGTTTTCTTACCTCTGTGATTCGCTAATGAATAAACGAGTATTTGAGCGACAACAGGCGGCAATTGGAATTGGGAATCCCGCGAGAAGAGTTGTTTAAAACGCTCTTTATTGATTAATAGGGCACTGATCATGAATGGCATTTGGAAAAAGTTTCGTCGTCAAAAGACGTTTAGAATTGTCGTTATTTCCCTTGTCGCATTGGGAATTATTTCGACGACTTATTCGAAGCTTCGCGACAAACCCTTGAAGATCGTCAGTCCGACGTCCTGCGATTCTCAGCCGGACTACCAAAATGGATTTGGGCTCAATTTTAAGGAATTGTT
>CAMZEO010000032.1 GCA_947305735.1 uncultured Planctomycetales bacterium
CTCGCGTCGTCCTCTTCGCCCTCGCCGACCTCTTCGTCTTCTTCGCTCGCGTCGTTCTCTTCGCCCTCGCCGACCTCTTCGTCTTCTTCGCCGTCGGAAAGAGAGACTTCGACGCTTCCAAAAAAGCGCGTGGACGGTTGCTCGGCGATCAGCTTGTAGTCGCCGTCGGGAACCTCGGTTGTTCCCGGTTCGTCGCTGTCAAACTCGACGGTTTCGTTTTCCAAGGAGACCAACACGAAGCGGACGTCGTCCGCCGCGTCGACAAGATTCTCCTCCGTCAACGAGAAAAACTTGAAATTGACGTTCGCCGCCTGGACGAACGACGCAACGCTAAAAACGAAAACCGCAATCAATGCCAACCCGACGCGTCTCATTAGAGCATATCCCGCTTCAATAAAGACCTCCTCGCGAGAGGTTTTCCAACATGGCGACAACTGCCAACCCACTTTGAGCATAGCATTCTACCACAATCTTCGCGAAGAATCAATGAGCTAAACCTGGCTTTTTGTTATTCTCTCCGAAGATTCGATAGATTCAACGCGTTAATTTTGAAAAAATAGCGCATAAAGATACGCATATTGTCTTATATGTTATATGTTCGCGAATTTCTTGCAATTCGAATTGTTGAACTCGTCCGTTCGGACGCCGACGATATTCGGTACTTTTCGCATAGAATCCGTTCGATCGGTATGAAAGGCGAATAAAAACAAATAAAAAATATTATAAATAACTTTATTTTATGTCTTGTCTTGCTGTTTTTTTTTTTTTTTTTTTTGATATAAAAATGTCGGCGTTTACCGACGTCTTTTTCATTCGCGTTTGCGGGCGGATACGCTTTACTTGCGAACGTTTACGGATAGTTCGACCCACAAGTTCAAAAACAAATCGGCGTTCGGGACATTGACAAATAAGAAGTCAGGGGTTAAAATCGGGGGGTAATCCGTCGCTTTCAAGAACTATTGGGAAAGATTCGCGCCCCTTTGGGGACGATTCATTATCAGAACTACTATTGCAAATTGAAGTCGACGCGAAAGATGCGATAACAAAAAATGTCGTCCAACTGTTGTAGTAAGTTTTTGTCCGATCCCAGATTTGCGGGGATCGAACCGTTTGAATCGAGAGTGTTCCTGTCGAGTCCCACGATGCATGGCGACGAGTTGAAGTGGGTGGAAGACGCGATTAGGACGAACTGGGTTTCCACCGTCGGGGCGAACGTCGACGCTATTGAAAAGCTCTTGTCCGAGCGTATTGGCGTCGAATACGCCGTCGCGCTTTCGTCGGGCACGTCGACGTTGCATCTGGCGACAAAACTTGCTGCCGAGAGGCTGTATGGACGCGATTGTCAGGGCTCGAGATCTCTTCGCGGTCGCAAGGTCTTTTGTTCCGACGTCACTTTCAACGCAAGCGTCAATCCTGTCGCTTACGAAGGCGGAGAGGCCGTGTTTGTCGATTCCGAGCGCGACACATGGAATATGTCTCCCGAAGCGCTTGAAAAGGCGTTTGAACTCTATCCCGACGTTAAATTGGCGGTGATCACGCATTTGTACGGCGTTCCGGGCAAGATGGAGGAGCTTAAAGCGATTTGCGACGCTCACGACGCGCTGATTGTCGAAGACGCGGCGGAAAGTCTCGGCGCGAAATATCTGTTTGGCGACCGTTGGGTCGAGACCGGCTCTCTTGGAGACTACAGTTGCGTCAGTTTCAACGGCAATAAGATTGTCACCGGTTCGCGCGGGGGAATGTTTCTGACCAATTCCAAGGAAGACGCCGACAAAGTCCGAAAATGGTCGACGCAAAGCCGCGAGGACGCCCCATGGTATCAACACGAAGAGGTCGGATATAATTACCGCATGAGCAATATTGTCGCGGGCGTTATACGCGGACAGCTTCCGTATTTAAACGAACACATCGAGAAAAAACGCGCGATTTGGGAACGCTACGAAGAAGGGTTCGCCGATCTGCCCGTGAAGATGAATCCCTGGAACCGTCAAAAGAGTCTGCCGAACTTTTGGCTTAGTTGCGTAACCATTGACGAGGACGCGATGGCGCCGCAAGTTCGCGGCGAATACGACTACCGATACAAAAGCAAGCGCGGCAAGTGTTCTCCCCAGGAAATCCTCGACGTTTTCGCCGCCTTTAACATCGAAGGGCGTCCGATTTGGAAGCCGATGCATATGCAGCCGATTCACGCGTCGCACGCGTTCATTGCCGCCGCCGACGGTCTGGACGTCGGCGCGGACGTCTTTCGCAGAGGTCTGTGTCTGCCGAGCGACAATAAAATGACTCCGGAAGCGCAAGATCGCGTGATTGAGATTGTTCGCAGGTGTTTTCGGTAGGGACGCTCCGCGATGAACAAGCACAAACCTTACGGAATATATGAAAAGTCGATAAAACGTCCTCAAGATTTCATCTGCGCGCTGTTGGCGACGGTAGTTCTTTCCCCCGTTTTAATAATTGTCGCCGTTTTGGTTCGCGTCAACCTTGGTTCTCCCGTGTTGTTTACTCAAAACCGACCGGGTAAAGACGGAAAGATTTTTAAACTCTATAAGTTCAGAACGATGCTTCCTCCCAAAGGCGGGGCGATCGATCCCGCTCAGGACTCCGCGCGGCTTACGCCCTTCGGAGAAAAACTGCGTTCCACTTCTCTTGACGAGCTTCCCGAGCTTTTTAATATTTTGAAGGGAGACATGGCGGTCGTCGGTCCGCGCCCGTTGCTCGTCCAATATCTTGAACGGTATAACGAACGCCAGGCTCGTCGTCATGACGTGCGTCCCGGATTTACGGGGCTCGCGCAGGTTCGCGGACGCAACGCCATCTCTTGGGAAGAAAAATTTGATTGGGACGTTAAATACGTTGATCGCATTACTTTTTGGGGCGATTGGACGATTATCTGGAACACTATAAAAACGGTGTTAAGACGGGAAGGGGTCAGTTCTAATTCGTCGGCGACAATGGAAGAATTCATGGGGAACAAGGTTGCGAAGTAATGCGTATTCTTTTTACAGGAGTCGGCAGAAGAGTAGAGTTGTTGCTGGCCTTTAGAAACGCCGCTCTCGTTCTAAACAAACCTTTGGAGATTTACGGAGCGGACATGGATTATTCCGCTCCCGCTCTCGCGTATTGCGACTACGCCAGAAAAACGGTCGCGATGGACGACTCCGGGTATGTTGACAACATACTGACCGTCTGTCAGACTGACGGGATCGATCTTATTATTCCTACGATTGACACGGATTTATCGGCGTTATCCGAGAACCGGGAGAGGTTCGGGGCGATTGGAACCAGAGTTCTGGTCAGTTCTCCCGAGACGATCCGTATTTGTCGGGATAAAAAGAAAACTTCGCGGTTCTTTCGAGATTGCGGACTTCGTTGTCCGGTTGCCGTTGACAATTGGCTTGATTATCAAGGCGGATATCCCGCGTTTATTAAACCAAGAGACGGCAGTTGCTCGATTAACGCGTTCAAAATCGAGAAACAAAAAGAGCTGAAGTTCTATTCGGAACAGATAGACGACTATATCGTCCAGCCGTTTATTGACGGACGCGAATACACGGTCGACGTCTTTTGCGATTGGAGCGGCAGACCAATTTCTATCGTTCCTCGCGAGCGGTTGCGCGTCAGAGCCGGAGAAGTTCTTAAGACTCGGATTTGTATGGATCAACGGATGATTTCCGAATCGGAATCCATATGCAAAGCTTTGGAAATCCGCGGACCTGTAAGCGTTCAACTTATTCGGGACAGTTTCGGCGAAGACTGGTTTATTGAGATTAACGCTCGTTTTGGCGGCGGCGCTCCATTGTCCATGAGCGCCGGCGCGCGAAGCGCCGAATCTATTTTGAAGATGATGGACGGCGAAGAAATCGATTCCTGCTCCAACGTTGAAGACGGCGCGATTTTCAGCCGTTTTGATCGTTCCGCGCGCGTCGTCGAAGGCAACTCGGAGATTAAAGGCGTGATCTTTGATTTGGACGACACTCTTTACAGTGAAAAAGATTACGCGCGATCCGGTTATAAGGCGGTCTCCGATTATCTTGGCGGCGGTTATGAAGAAAAGCTTTGGAAATTCTTTGAATCGGGCAAACCTTCTATTGACGAATTGCTGAAAGAGCTTGGACGTGAATCGGAAAAGGAAATTGTTCTTTCGGTCTATAGATCTCATAAGCCCGATATCCGTCCTTACGACGGCGCAATAGAAATAATCCGGAGGTTGAAAGCTGAAGGAAAACGAGTCGGCGTCATTACCGACGGACGACCGGAAGGTCAGAGAAATAAAATAGAGGCGTTAGGACTTGCCGAATTGGCGGACGACGTTATCGTTACGGACGAAATTGGCGGCGTCCAATTTCGGAAACCCTGCGACGTCGCTTTCAGAATAATGCAGATCAGATGGCGTTTATCGGCGTCGCAAATCGCTTATGTCGCGGACAATCCGATAAAAGACTTTCAGGCTCCGCGACAGTTGGGTATGAAATGCGTATGGTTCAGGAATGAAGACGGCTTATATCTAACTTCTTCCGAGATGAATTATATTAGCGACATAAAAGAGTTGAACGTATGACGTCCGCGAAAACGGAACGTTTTAAGAGTAGCGCGCGTCGGCGTTTCTTAGCATGATGAAAGACAGCCGTTACGCGCCGTTAATAATATCCGATATCGCTCGGTCGCCCGTTTTTCGACGCGTCGGGGGAGTTTTTCCCGCTTAAAGAAGAGGCGGACTTTTTAACGCTCGCCTGTTCTATAAGTCCGGAGAACGCGGTTTTCTTCGCGTTTGGTTTGATTGCCTCCGGAAAGGAGTTCGAAATATCGGAAGACGGATTCATCGCGAATGTTGGAAAGAAACTTGTTATTCAGGATTCGGTTTTAGGGAAGCCGACCTCCCGACGCCGTCGTTCAGGCGTTTGGTTAAATGAAGACCTTGGGAATAAAGACAAAGCGGTCGCCTCGTTTGACCAACGATTCGTCGTATTGCTTCCTTTTGCGAGTAGTTTCCACAGTAAAGACCGCGCGACCTTGATTTTTGCGCGTTCGCTGGTAGCATGTACGAAAGGCGCGTTGAGGAAGGCGCGACAGCTTCCGATGTTTTTCAAGATCGTATTCAGCAATACAGTTGTAAAGGAATAATTTTCTATGCGGATAGTTATTCTTGCAAACGACGACGCCGGTTTATATTTATTTCGGAAAGAACTGATTATTGAGTTGCTGAAAGAAAACGAAGTTTACATCGCGCTCCCTTACGGCAAGTTTGTCGACCCTCTCGCGGAGTTAGGCTGCAAGTTTATAGACGTTCGCGTCGATAGGCGAGGAATGAATCCCGTCGCGGATTTAAAACTGTTAAACGCGTATTTTTCTATTCTTGCAGAGGTTAAGCCGTCTCTTGTTATTACGTATACGATTAAGCCCAATATTTACGGCGGATGGGCTTGCAGAGTAAAAAGAACGCCTTACGCGGCGAACATAACCGGATTAGGAACGGCGTTTGAAAAGGGCGGGTTGTTAAAATTATTGGCCGTCTTTATGTATAAGCGCGCTCTCAAAAAAGCGAAAGCCGTTTTCTTCGAGAACGCCGCGAATAGAGATTTGTTTGTTCGCGAAAAGATTGCGACGGAGGAGAACGCTTGCGTGTTGAACGGAGCCGGAGTCAATCTTGAAAGGTTCTCTTTGAGACCGTACCCGGATAACGCGACGTTTAAATTTCTCTACGTTGGGCGCGTTATGAAGGAAAAAGGCGTCGACGCGCTTTTTGAAGCGACGAGGCGTCTTATTCGAGAAGGCGTAAATTGTTTTCTCGACGTCGTCGGTAGGTTTGAAGAAGATTATGAGGAAACAATAAGGCGTCTCGAGCCTGAAGGATGGCTTCGTTACCTTGGATTTCAAGACGACGTCCGACCTTTTATCGAAGCTTGCGATTGCTTTGTGTCTCCAAGCTACTACAACGAGGGCATGGCGAACGCGAATCTTGAATGCGCCGCAAGCGGACGACCGCTCATAACCTGCGACGCTCCGGGGTGTAGGGAGGCCGTCGTCGAAGGTTCCGGTTTGTTATGCAAGCCAAAGGACGTCGACAGCCTGCTCGACGCGATGCGAAAGATCGTCTCGACGCCCAGGGAAGAGAGAGCCAAAATGGGATTGCTCGGGAGGAAACATATGGAAACGGTTTTTGACAAGAAGAAAGTGGTCGAGACGACGATTAGCCGCTTGTTCCAGGACGAGAACGACGCGCGACTCCGCGACGATTGACGCTCGCGAAACGCGCGTCGCGGCGGTTGAATGAACTTAAATAACGCGAATCGCGTCAGAATCGCGCGACAGGCGAATATGAACGACAAACCGTTGATTAGTATTATTGTTCCGGCGTACAACGTCGAGAAGCGCCTTCCTCAATGTCTGGAGAGCATACTGGGACAGACGTATGAAAATTTAGAGTTGATTTGCGTAAACGACGGTTCGTCGGATTCGTCCGGAATCATACTGCAAAAATACGCGGATCAGGATAAAAGGGTCAAGATAATCAGTCAAAGCAATCAGGGATTATCCGGCGCGCGCAACGCCGGTTTGAACCTTGTCGACGGCGATTACGTTATGTTTGTCGACGGCGACGATTGGATTGATCTTAATACTTGCGCGACGGCGGTAAAAACCGCTCGTCAAAACGACGCCGATTTAGTGTTTTGGAGCTACGTTCGCGAGTACGAAAACGCGTCAAGAGAGAAGCGTTTTCCGTGGGTCGACGGTCAAGTTTTCTTTAAAAACGAGATTCGGGAGAAATTGTGGCGTCGCATCTGCGGATTGACGGGGGAAGAATTGCGACGACCTGAACTTGCTAACGCGATTGACACCGCCTGGGGAAAATTATATCGAAAAAATGTTCTGGAGGGAGTCGCTTTTGTTGATACCAAAGAAATAGGAACTGAAGACGCGCTGTTTAATTTGCGCGCGTTCAAGAATATTAATAAAGCCGTATACGTCGACAGGTGTTTCAATCATTATTGGAAAGCCAACGGAGGATCTCTTACAAGTAGTTATAATCCCGACTTGTTTGCTCGGTGGATCAGAATGTTCGAGATGATGGAGATTTTTATCGGAGAGAACAGTCTTCCAGCCTCGTTCCGCGAAGGATTAAAGAATCGTATCGCGCTCAGCATTATAGGACTGGGCTTGAATATAGACGCATCCGAAATGAGTTTTTTTGAAAAAAGCTCTGAAATTAGGAAAATTTTAACGTCTGAGATTTACAAGAGTTCCGCGTCCGGATTGCCGCTTTGGCGTTTCCCGTTGCATTGGGCGGTTTTTTTTTGGTGCGCAAAACACAATCTTGCCGGCGCGGTTCTTGCGATGATCATGGTGATGCAACGTTTCAGAAAAGGATAACGCATGACGTCGTCTCCAAGAATTTCCGTCATTATGGGAATTTATAATTGCGAAAGCGTCCTGGAGGAAGCCGTCGACTCAATTTTTTCCCAAACCTTTAACAGTTGGGAACTGATTATGTGCGACGACGGTTCGTCCGATCGCACCTATGAAATAGCGGAACGATATCAAACGGAATTTCCCGACAGAGTTTTTTTGTTGCGCAACGAAAAGAACATGGGGCTGGGCTATGCCCTGAACAAATGTCTGGAAATAGCGCGCGGAGAATATATAGCGCGCATGGATGGAGACGATCTTTCGGTTCCCGAACGGTTTGAGAAAGAAATAGCGTTTTTGGATACCCATCCTCAGTTTGCCCTGGTCGGTTCCGAGATGGAAATGTTTGACGAATCAGGCGCGTGGGGGAAAACGTCGGTTATATCCGAGCCGCAAATAAACGACTTTTGCAAGCATGCGCCGTTTTTCACTCACGCGACGGTAATGATGAGAGCGGACGTTTTAAGAGAAGTCGGCGGATATACGGTAGATTCTCGGCTGATAAGAGTTGAAGATTGTCATTTATGGTTTAAAATCTACGCGGCGGGACATAAAGGCGCCAACATATCCCAAACGTTATACCGAATGCGAAACGATAGAAACGCCGCCGCCAGAAGAACGTGGCGCGCTCGTAAAAACGGAATGCGCGTTATGCGGATTGGTTTCAGGATGATTGGCATGCCCTGGTATAAGTACGTTTATTTGATACGCGGAGACTGTCTTGAGTTGTTTAAGCTCGTCATTCCGACAAAGTTATACGAAAGATTGTATCGAATGAAACACAGGCTAAAGTAGCGGGAGTCATGGACGAATGTCTGAACGCTTATCATGGCTGCACGTGGCTCTTTTTTGGCTTGTCGTGATGGCGGGAATGAGTTTCGCTTATTCCTCGCGAAAAGATAAAAGCAACGCCGTCGACGGGATCGTATGTTTTATCATGGTTTGCGTCGCGGGATTAAGGCATGGGTATATTGACACAAGAGCTTACCGACAGTGGTTTGAGGGACTTGACGTCTCTTATATTTTTAGTTTCGATTACTTATTAGGACCGGATAAAGAGAAAGGTTTTGGTGTTTTATTAGCGATACTTCGCCTTTTTACCGGCAACGGACAGGTTTTTTTGTTCGTTTTTTCGTTAATTACGGTAAGTTCGTTATTCTACGGTATTATCAAGAGGGTTCCGGATAGACGCGTCGGCGTTTTTTTGTTTATTATGACCGGTTGTTTCCTGGACACGATGAACGGTTTGCGTCAGGAGTTTGTCGCGGCCTTGTTGTTCCACGCTGTTCCCGCCCTGATTGACAAGAGAAGGATCGTCAGATATTTCGTCTTTTTTTTAGTAGTATCAACATTTCACCGCTCTTCGTTATTGTTCTTGCCGCTATACTTTTTTTTGCGATCCAGTCCCTGGGGAAAAGCCACAAGGAACATTTCGATCATATTGTTAATAATATTCGCGCTCTTTAATACGGGGATAGGTATGTTTGTCGCCTCTTCGTTGGAAGGAACGGATTACGGGGAGGACTATGGAGAATTGCTTCGATCCGGGAATACGGGCACAAACGTATTAAGAGTGGCGGTGGCCGCCGTTCCGCTTATTTTGTCGTACATTAATAGGGGAAAGAGAAAGGAAAACATTATTACTCCGGCTACTATTACTCCGACTACTATTACTCCGGCTACTATTACTCCGGCTACTATATTTCGACACAAACGACAATCCAACGCTGTGAAGGTGCGCGATGTGTTTGCTGAACAAACATCGATTTTTAATAACCGGAGTAATAACGGGGGAAAGAGAAAGGAAAAGTATTACAATATCTGTTTTAATATGACGCTAATCAATTTTTTCTTTTGGCTTTTTTCGCAGAGAGTCGTAATCTTTTACAGATTGGCTTTGTACACGACGCCTTTTATGATTGTTCTTTTATGCTTCGAACTTGAGCGTATGAAGAAGAAAAACGCTAAAAATGGAAACCTCGTGACAGCCTTGGCGATGGGGTGTTACCTTGCTTTCCATGCATTGTCGTTGAAAACTATGGGCAATCTTTTTTTTGTGGGATATTTGAGATATTGACAAGCCGTCGATTAGACGGAACGAATGAAAGAATTATTCAATTGAGTCGAGCGCGGTTTTTAAGCGCTTCAGCGTTTATAAATCGGATCCCCTCGACGTAATCTTTTGTCTACCGACAGTTATCGCGTCTCTTTTACAGAATCAAGAACCGTTTTTCGGACGCTGAATCCAACCGTAGTTTCTTTGACCAACGACGAAGCTAGGTTGTTAAAGCGTTAGGAGTATTTCCGTTGAGTTCAGACCTCAAGTATTGCCGTCGCCGCGCCGAGAACGTCGCGAAAAACGGTCCCCGCGACGGTATGAAACGCGGGTTCTTTCTCGACGATTTGTTTGCCGAATACGCGAGCGCCGCCGTTTTTTAACCTTTTTCCAATCGTTTCAGACCTGGGGGACCGCCTTGTTTTGTCCGAGTCGATTCGACTCTTAACCTTTTCGCGGCATGTTGATTTCGGGGCATTGCGCGATTCCAAAAATGGGGGACAATCAGTACGATCTTATTGCGAGACGACTGAAATTGTCGCGTCCGATTTACGCGTTTTCAACGCTTATGTATGACGTTATAGAAGGGAGGATAGACGTGCGCTCGATTCTCTTTTTGATTCCAAACCTTGGGGGAGGCGGCGCCGAACGCGCTCTGGTAAATTTAGTTAACAATATTGATTATCAGAAATACGACGTTACCGTTCAAACGTTGTTTGACGTCGGAGTCAACAGAAAGCGTTTAAACGATGAAGTAAAATACGCGCCGGGTTTTGGGAGAAACTTTTCAGGAAACGTTTTTCTTTTGAAAATGTTTACGCCGCGTTTTCTCTATAACCTTATCGTTGGGAGGAAATACGACATAGTCGTTTCTTTTCTGGAAGGACCGGCGGCTCGAATTATTTCCGGATGTCCCTTTGCCGAAAGTAAGAAAGCGAGCTGGATTCACGTTGAACAAAGAGGCGATTCTCGTCAATTGAAGAAATGTCCGGCCTTTTATAGTTTTAGGAATGAAAAGGAAGCTATTAAATGTTATCGGGCTTTTGATAAAACGATATGCGTCGCTGAAACGGTAAAAGAGGATTTCTTATCTATTTTTCCGATGATTGATCATGTTGAGACGCTATACAACGTGATTGAGACTGACGAAATACTGAACAAGTCTAAGGAACCCGTTGAAGAGTTTGACAATGGAATCAGCGTTATATCCGTTGGGCGATTGGTTTTCGCCAAGGGGTACGACCGATTAATCCGCGTTCATAAGCGCTTGATCCGCGACGGTTATGCTCACAGCGTCTATATACTTGGAGAAGGTAACGAAAGAAAACGATTGGAGAATTTGATAAAAGAACAGGGAGTGGAAAACACTTTTCACTTGCTGGGGTTTAAAACCAATCCTTATCCCTACGTCGCGCAAGCGGACGCGTTTGTCTGTTCTTCGCGAAGAGAGGGCTTTAGCACGGCTGTCGCCGAGGCGTTGGTTCTTGGAATTCCCGTCGTAAGCGCTGATTGTAGCGGAGCGCGCGAGCTATTAGGGAGAAACGATGAATACGGGATTGTCGCCGAGAATAGCGAGGACGGCATATACGAAGGGTTGAAACGCATGCTTTCTGGAGATACAATTAGGGAGCGCCGGTCGCTGGCTAAAAAAAGAGGTCTTCAGTTCTCGAAGGACGCCGCGGTTAGGGCGATAGAGAAGATGCTCGACAGCTTGTAACAAAGAACTAATTGACGAGACGAGACGATGAAAACCGTTATTCTTGCCGGCGGTTTTGGAACGCGTATTTCCGAGGAAACCGCGTTTAAGCCCAAACCCATGATTGAAATCGGGGGAATGCCGATTCTTTGGCACATTATGAAGGGATATTCTCAATACGGGTTTAACGAGTTCATTATCTGCGCCGGATACAAACAGAATATCATTAAATCCTGGTTTGCCGACTATTATCTCCATGCGTCGGACGTGACGTTCGACTATACCGACGGCAGGAATGAAACGATAATCCATAACAAACGCGTCGAACCTTGGAAGGTAACTATTGTCGACACGGGGTTAAACACGCAGACGGGAGGGCGCGTAAAACGTATAAAAGAATACGCTGGCGACGAGCCGTTTATGTTGACTTACGGCGACGGCGTCGGCGACGTCAATTTTACCGAACTTCTTAAGTTTCACCTTTCTCATGGAAGGATAGGAACAATATCCATGTATAATTTTGGGCAGAATAAAGGCGTGGTGGAAGTCGGGCGAGACGGCGTCGTCAACGCCTTTAGAGAAAAAAGCGATCTCGACGGCAATCTTATCAATATTGGTTTTATGGTTTTTCAGCCGGAACTGTTCGATTATATCGACGGCGACGACTCCATTCTCGAAAAAGGTCCGCTGACCGAGCTTGCGAGGCGACATGAACTGGTCGGCTATATTCATAAGGGCTACTGGCAATGCATGGACGCGCTTAGGGAAAAGCAGCAGTTGGAAAATTTATGGAATTCCGGTCAAGCCCCGTGGAAAACGTGGGAGTGAGGACAATGCGTTTTGATCTGAGTTTCTATAAAGGAAAAAAAGTTTTTCTTACGGGACATACCGGTTTTAAGGGGTCCTGGCTGAGCGTGGCGCTCGTCGACGCGGGGGCGGACGTCGTCGGGTATTCAAGTTGTTCCACAACGGAAACAAGGCTCTTTGATCTCTGCGGAATCGCGAGCCAAATCACGCACGTAAAAGGCGACGTTAGAGATCTTGAGCGGCTCCTTGAAGTCTTTGCGGAACATCAACCCGAAATCGTTATCCATATGGCGGCGCGCTCCATTGTCCGAGACGGTTACAGAGATCCCGTCGGCGCTTATTCCACAAACGTCATGGGAACCGTGAACGTTTTGGAATGCGCGCGTCGCAATCCCTGCGTGAAATCATTTCTGAACGTAACGACGGACAAGGTTTATGAGAACAAGGAATGGTTATGGGGGTATCGCGAGAACGAGCCGCTGGACGGCTTTGATCCGTATTCCAATTCTAAATCCTGTTCCGAACTGGCGACTCATTGTTATAAAAACAGTTTCTTTTCAGACGGACGAGCCGCGATTTCAACCGCTCGCGCGGGAAACGTGATCGGCGGAGGAGATTTCGCGCGAGACAGGATTATTCCCGATTGCGTCAGATTCGCCTTGAAGAACGAAATTATTATCGTTAGAAATCCCTATTCTATTCGACCTTATCAGCACGTGCTGGAGCCTCTGTGCGCCTACCTTATGATCGCGGCAAGACAGTATGAGGACGGACGCTACGCCGGTTATTACAACGTGGGACCGGACGATCAGGATTGTTTCCAAACCGGAGAACTCGTCAATTTATTCGTCGACCGCTGGGGAGAGGGAATGCGATGGATCAGCGGGTTGGACGGGGGACCTCACGAGGCAAATTATTTGAAGTTGGACTGTTCGAAACTGAAAGCCGCCTTTGGTTGGAAACCGCGCTGGCATTTGGACGAGGCCGTTGAAAAAGTCGTTGAATGGACAAAACGCTGGCGCGTCGGCGACGACGTCAGAGAGTGCATGGATCGTCAAATCAGGGAGTACGTTCAGTGAATATCAAGAGGCGCGCGCGAAGACTTGCGCTGGGAGCTTACAACGAGTATAAGTACCTGACTTGGTCGTCGAGACGTAGGGACGCCGTCGGCGAATACTGCGACGACGCCAGGAACAAACTGCGACGATTTTCTCCCAAACCGGCGGGGGATTGCGAATCTCAATGTTTTTTGCCTACTGATCCCGGTGTTGATTTGAGCGTCGTCGTTCCCGCGTACAACGTCGAGGACTACGTCGCCGAATGCTTAAATTCTATCTTGAACCAAAAAACGCGCTATAGTTACGAGATCATATGCGTCGACGACGGTTCGACGGATCGGTCGGGGGCGATACTTGAAGGATTTCAAGGTATTAAGATCGTTCGTCAGGCAAACGGCGGTTTAACTCGCGCAAGAAACGTCGGTCTTAATCACGCTCGCGGAAAGTACGTTTATTTTATCGATTCCGACGACGTCGCGGCGCCGGGGACTATTGAAACCTTGTTGAACAAAGCTTATGAAACCGACTATGACATAGTAAGCGCCGGTTTCTACCGTTTTAACGAGGATGGGTTTCGGAAGAATTTTCCAGGCATCAAGGTGGATAGCCGGAACAGTTCCGTTAAAGATATGTGGAAGGCGCATTGTTATTATTGGGGAAAAATTTATAAACGAACCTTATTTGAGAGTTTTCGCCCTCCCGAGGGATACTTGATAGAAGATATGTCGTATACGCATATTATGACCAGAATATGCAAGAGTTTTGCACATATTCCCGAACCGCTTTACGGATATCGGATAAATCCGAAGGGAATCATGGCAACGTTAAACGCCAATCCGAAGGCGTCGGATCAGTATTGGTTGGTGGAATGGATTATTAAAGAGGCGGAGAGACGTCGGTTTGATATGCGCGACGTGAAAAAAGGTCTGATCCGCGAATTAGGTCCTTTCTTATTTAATCGCTCGATACGACTGGATTTGGAACACAGAAGCATCCTGTTTAGTTGCGCGTCGGATCTTGTTGGAACATGGGATCTTTCTCAACTGAATAAAAAGCAAAAGCGAGTTTTCGCGGCGCTTAAACGTAAAGATTTCGCCCAATGGGAACGAGCGTCGTCCACCTGGTAGGCGCCTGTCGGCTAATCGCGGCGTTTTCCGGACTCCGCTACGGTTCGATCGCGTCGGCGTCTTATTGATTAACGACGGGGTGGCGGCGTTTGACGAAGTCGGCGCGCAAATTCAAGGGAAAACGTTTGACGCAACGGGGATGTAAGAAGTTTTCGCGATCCCAATCGTCAGCGGCGGCTTCCCGGAATCGTCCTTTTTGCTCGCGAGTTTTCGACGATACCGCGCGACTTGTTATGCTGGACGCTTTTTTAGAGCCTTTCGGGAACGCGTCGCTTGTTCGGACGATTAGATTGTCGCTTGTTTATCGACGTCGATTTCCTCGTCCCGGTTCAATGGAGGGAACGTCGTAAAGAGGCGACGTTTTGTCGTTCTTTAACGTCGTCGCGCTTTTGCTGGTTTTTCCTACGGATTGGGCGCGGACAAGACGCGGAGTTTTTGGCGATAAAGGAAAAATATGTCGAAAGTTATCGTTGCCGGAGCAAACGGCTTCATCGGTAGAAATCTTACGGAATCTTTACGCGCAAGGGGGCGTCAAGTCACCGCTCTAGGGAATAGCTTCGCGGAGGATTTGGGACAGGTTGACAAGCGCGTCCGCGTCAAAGACAAGAGCATGGACGAACTTTTCCTTGAATTAAGAGGAGCGGAGTATTCCTGCTTTTATGATCTGGCCTGGTCGGGAACGTCCGGATCGTCGAGAGCCGATTACAACGTCCAGCTTGACAACGTTCGGACGACCTGCGATTACGTAAAACTTGCCGCCGCGCTTAAATGTCCCCGGTTCATTTACGCGTCGAGCGTTAACGAGACGGAGACGTACGAATACTTCCAGGGGGACGATATTGAGCCGACAGGCGGATACGTTTACGGCGCGGGGAAACTGGCGGCTCGCATCATGGGAGAAACCGCGGCCAGGATGAACGGAATTGGTTTTATTCCGGTAATTATCACAAACGTCTATGGAGTCGGCGAAAAGTCCGCCAGAATGATTAATACGTCCATTCGCAAGTTGTTGCAAGGCGAGCGTTGTTCTTTTACCGCAGGTTTCCAGACGTACGACTTTATTTACGTCACCGACGCAATTAACTCCATTATCGCCGTCGCGGAGAAAGGCAGGGCTTTTAACAGCTATTACATTGGAAGCGGGGAACCAAAGCCTCTTCGGGAGTTTTTAACGGAGATGAGAGACGTCGTGAACCCGGACGTTGAGATAGGTCTTGGAGACGTTCCGTTCAAAGGAGCGGACATTTCCTATTCGCAATTTGATCTAAAGAAAGTGGAAAGAGAAACCGGGTACAAGAATCAAGTTTCATTTCGAGAAGGAATCCGAAGAACGGCGGACCATATTAGGAGAGAGGCGGATGATCGAGCCTAGAAATACGTTTCCGATGGTAAGCGTCGTCGTTCCCGTGCACAACGCCGAGGGACGCGTCGCAAGGTGCGTTGAATCTATCCTGGCGCAGACTTACGCCGATATCGAGCTGATTCTCGTTGACGACGGTTCCGAAGACGGCAGCGCGCGGATATGCGATAAATACGCCGCCGTTGACAAACGCGTGAAAGTCGCGCATAAAACAAACGGAGGCGTGTCAAGCGCGAGAAATACCGGTCTTGAAATTGCGACGGGAACGTATGTGGGATTTGTGGACGCCGACGATTATATTGCGCCCGATATGTATGAACGGCTCGTAAAGGCCGCTCAAGACGCGAACGCGGATCAAGCGTGTTCCGGTTTCATCAATGTGTTCCAAGACCGCGAAGACAAAGTAAGTCATGCGTTTAAAAATACGGTTCTATACTCAAATCAGATATATGAGAACGTGATTATTCCTCTTTTAACGCCGGGAGAGGCCGATAAAAAGGCAAAGACCTTGCAAAACGTGTGGAATAAAATCTATAAAAAAGAAATTATAGACAAAAACAGCGTTAGATTTAACGAATCGTTTAATTATGCGGAGGACTGGCTCTTTAACGTTGAGTTTTATAGGTTTGCATCGGTAGTCGCTTTTATCGATTATTCGTCGTATTATTATGATAGAACCGTAGAAGGTTCGTTATCTAAAAGAAGACGCTCCAACGGATTTGAAGATTCCATAAGATTGAGAAGAATTGAAAAGGAATGTTTTCCCGCTTTTTGCACGGACGAAAAATATTTGGAATTTGTTGAAAAAACCTGGAAACGCCATATACGTTCGCATGCCATCCAATTTGGTTTCGAGGGGTTTGGAAAATATATTAACGATACGTGGGCGTCTCCTAACCTGATAGAGGCCGGTGATATGGGCGCAAAACGCGGTCTTCTTTTTTGGATCGTCAAAAGAAAAAGAAAGGAATTGTATTATATTCTTGCCGTTTGCGTTTCAATGATCGGCTTTGTGAAACATTACGTAAAAGCTGTTATCAAAGTTAAATAGCCAGGTTTTATTACAATTTTGGATAAACGCGAACCGTTTTCAGCGCGGAAAGAGGCGTTTTATGGTTCAAAAGTTTAACTTTCAGGAATTGGATTTGAAAGGCGCGTATTTGATCGAACCTTTCTTTGCCGCGGATGAACGCGGCGGATTAATTAAAGACTATAATATCGAAACTTTTAAGGAGAATGGAATAGACCATGAGTTGAAAGAAACGTTTTACACGATCTCTAAGCGCGGAGTTATTCGCGCGACGCACTTTCAACTGGAAAAACAGCAAGCGAAGTTGGTTCGTTGCGTAAGCGGGCATATTTACGACGCGATCGTCGATCTTCGCGTTGACTCCGACACGTTTGGACAATGGCGCGGATTTCATTTGACCGGCGAGAACCGACTGACGGTTTTGGTTCCGCCTTTCTTCGGGCACGGGTACCTTGTGATCGACGATTCGATCGTGAGTTACAAATGCGCGGAGGTCTTTTATGAAAAGGGCGATTCCGGTATCATGTATAACGATCCGGACGTTGGCGTCGAGTGGCCGTTTGATATGATCGGGGGCGAGGAAAAACTCGTGATCAGCGAAAAAGATTTGCATTTGCCCAGTCTTAAGGAGTATATAAAACGGACTCGTTAATGCCGGAAGGAAGCGGTATGAAGATCAGTATCATTACGACCGTATACAACGCGGAAAGGAGTCTTCCTCGTTTGTTGGATTCGATGACGGCGCAAAAAAGCGACGCCTTGGAATTCTTTTTAATTGACAACGGTTCGTCCGATAAGAGCGCCTCGATTTGCGAAGAATATTTAAAAAGAGATAATCGTTTCAAAATACATACTTTAAAAGACAATATTGGTTATGTTGGAGCCAGGAACCTGGGAATGCAAATAATCGACGGAGATTATATTGGATTCTGCGATTCCGACGATTTTCTTGAACCTGGAGGATATGACAGGGCTGTCGAAATAATTGCGAAAACGCGTTGCGACTTCTACCTGGCGGCGTATAACGCCATATCGGACGGGCGCGTCGCAAAACATAATCCGCCGTATAAAGTTGGTTTGTATCAATCAGACGAGATTCGCGAGGTTATTTTACCTCAAACCTTTGGTTTTTTGCCGGGGCGAGGCGTCCTCCATGGATTTGCATGGAAACAGATTATCCGAAGTCGGATTGTCAGAGAGAATCGCATCGCTTTTTTGGAAACGTTAAAACCGTATGAAGACCAATTGTTTAATACGGACGTTATTAGCAAATGCGACTCAGTGCGCGTGGACGAATCTGTCATTTATAACTACGTCGTTAATGAAGATTCGATAACGGCGCGCATGCTTTCAAAATTTGATTCGGAATTCGAGCAAGAACGCGTTTTCTCGCTCTACGCGGAAAAGAAAAAACGCGCCTTACGCGAGATTGAAAGAGAAGCCGGTTGCAATCTCTGCCTGGAAAGGATCTATTCATGCATTTTGAATATGGTTAAACAGACGCGTAGTATTGTTAAAACCGCCATGACGATTCGCCGTTATTTTGACAATAACCTCGCCGATGAAATAATGAGCGGGTCTTCAAGACAACTCTCGTTAAAATATAGATTTACTCGTTTTTGCTTAAAACGGCGTTTGTTTTTGGTTCTTTCATTCTTTATAAAGGCGGCTATCAAATTAAGACGCGGCTAAACGAGATAGTCGACCGGGTCTTTTAGGGACTTCGACTGAAAGAACGACGTTTTTCAAACTCGCGACGATCGAGCGGCAATGTTGAAGGAGATTGACCGAGATGGGGTTAAAGGAATTTCTCTTTTCGCAGAAACAGTATTATTGGAATCATGCGATTTGCAACGAGTTGAAGAAATATAAGAACATTCATAAGGGAGAACGTTGTTTCATCATTGGAACGGGTCCGAGTCTCGCGCCGGATGATTTGGACAAGCTCAAAGACGAAATAACTTTTGCCTCCAACCGCATTTACGAAGCGTTTTCGAAGACTGTCTGGAGACCGACGTATTATGTGAATCAGGATTGTAAACTCATTCGCAAGTTTGCGCGCGAGATTAAAGAGATTCGGGTTGAGAGGAAGTTTTTACCCATCGAGGCCAGAAATCTTTTTTTGAAAGAAAAGGATATTAGCTATTTTGTCCTGCGTCATAAAGATTTTTATCCTGGGGATTCGGACTTCAGCGTTCGCATCAACCGATTTCTCGGACAAGGGTTTACCGTAACCTACGGCGCAATTCAGATCGCGTATTATATGGGGTTTGCCAAGGTCTATCTTTTGGGAATCGATCATAATTATTCAATCAGCCTAAACGAGAAAGGAGTTCCCGTCGTTCGGAACGAAGTCAAGGATTATTTCGAAGGATCGAAAGCAAGCAACGAAGGTTTAAACCTGCCTCGCGTGACCGAAAGCACAATGGCTTACCTGACGGCCAGAAAATTCGCGGATTCGCATCGTCGGTTCGCCATATACAACGCGACAAGGGGCGGAAAACTTGAGGCGTTTGAGCGCGTTGATCTCGACGAGGCGCTGCGATAGGCGTTTGCCGGATGATTAACAGAATAGTCAATCTGGAATTTACCAGAACGCAACAGCGCGTCGTTAATATTGTCGCAAGCGCCGTCAATCTGTTTGCGACGACGATGATCGGCTTTGTTTTATCTCCGTACGTCGTTCGAACAATAGGCGCGGAGGCCAACGGATTCGTCGCGTTGGCGGGCAATTTCATTACGTTCGTCGGTTTAATTAGAACGGCGTTGAATTCTATGGGGAGCCGTTTCCTTATCATCGCGTATTACAGGGGCGACAAAAGAAAATTCGAACAATATTATTCCTCGTTGTTTTACGCCGACTTGATTCTTGGACTGGCGTTGGGAATTGTCGGCGGTTACTGCGTATGGAAACTTGAATATATCTTGAATGTTCCGCCCAAACTGGTTCGCGACGTAAAAATACTATTTTCGCTTATATTCTTCGATTTCGTAATCGCGACGATTATTACCGTCTGGAACACGGCGACTTATATAAAAAATAAGCTGTATCTTGACTCGGCGACCTTTACGTTGAACGCCGTTATTCGCTTGATCGTAATATTCGCGCTTTTCGCGTGCCTGACTCCTTCGGTTTATTATGTGGGCGTCGGCGTTATGACGGGCGGTCTTGTCTGTTATTCGTTGCGTTTTTGCTATAAAAAAAATCTTTTTCCCGAGTTGCGCGCCAGAACGAGTCATTTTTCGTTCGCCGCGGTTTGGGAATTGTTTTCATCCGGAGTATGGAATTCGGTTTCGTCTCTGGGTTCCGTATTGATCAGCGGTTTGGATTTGTTAATCGCAAACGTGTTCATTGACGCGACGGCGATGGGGGCGCTTGCCATCGCAAAAACGGTTCCCGCGTTTATCAGCAGTATGAACAGCTCTATTGCGTCCGCGTTTACTCCCTCGCTGATTATCGATTACTCTCGGAACAACAAGGAGGAAATACTGCGCTTGATTCGGCAATCGACGAAGTTGATTTCTATTGTTTGCTCCATCCCGCTGGCGTTCTTAATCGCGTATGGAAAAGAGTTTTATTCGGTTTGGCAACCGACGCAAAACGCTTGTTTACTGTACGTTCTCTCCGTGATAACAATTGGGGGACGCGTTTTTTTCACCGGTTCGGATCCTCTGTTCAGTATATTCACGGTGGTTAATAAAGTCAGGCAGAATTCAATCGCGACAATCATATGCGGATTGTGCAGCGTTTTAATTACTTTTCTTATGGTAAGACACACGAAGCTGGGAGTGTTCGCTATCGCGGGAGTAAGCGTCTGTTGCTGCTTTTTTAAAAACATGCTATTTGTCATTCCCTATTCCGCAAAGAATCTTGGTTTAAAGAAAACCGCTTTTTTTTATACCGTGTTCTATTCGGTCTACTGCAACGCGGTTCTATGCGCGTGCGGATTCGCGCAGAAGCGTTTTATTCGCGGCGAATCCTGGGGAGAATTGTTCTTTGGCGGAATCGTCTTCGCCGTTGTCGGTCTTGTCGTCGCAATTTTAGTCGTCCTCGACAGGAATGAAAAAAAAGCTCTCCTTGAATTGATAAAGAGGAAGATGAAGATATGATTAAAGCGGGAATCGTGACGATTCATATGATAAGAAATTACGGAGCCGTCGCTCAAGCGTACGCGCTCAACAAGTATCTGAGACTTAACGGAATCGACGCGACAACGATCGATTTTCGAACGTACCGCTCTGCGGAAAGCTACCGCTATTTTTTCCGCGCTCGCTCGCTGATGGACGTCGCGCGAAACCTTCAGACGTCGCTCTATTTTAATCGGTTAAGAAGGAGAAACGACAAATTCAAAGATTTTTTGAAAAACTATGTGCCGACGACTCCAAAGACGTACTATTCCAACGCCGATTTAGAAAACGACGATTTGAATTTTGATTACTACGTTTGCGGAAGCGACCAGATATGGAACACGTTTTGCCGCAATTATGACGACGCGTTTATTCTGCGTTTCGCGCGAGGAAAAGGAAAACGCCTGTCCTATGCGGCAAGTCTTGGCGTCGATTCAATCAACGACAACATGAAGCGGGTTTTTGCCGATGAATTAAGCGATTTTTGCGCGATATCCGTTCGCGAAAGCTCCGCCGCGCCCGTTATCGAAAAAATTTGCGGAAAATCGGTCGCGAGCGTTCTGGATCCGGTTTTCCTCCTTGATAGAGAAAAGTGGAGCGAAATTGCTTCTCCAAGAATCGTCGCCAGACCGTACATTTTCTTTTACTACGTTAAAGGCGACATACCCGACTTGAGGAGATACGTAAAACGATTAAGCCGACTAACGGGCTTGCCGATCGTCATTGTCGGATTCGGTCTCAGAGATTTGACCTATTTCAACGTGAAACGGTACGACGCCGGCGTGGAAGATTTTTTATCGCTGATTAAGAACGCCGAATACGTCGCGACGAATTCTTTTCACGGAACTTCGTTTTCCATTATCTTCGGGAAAAAGTTTATGGTATTCAACGATAAGAAGAACGGAGCTTCCAGAATAAACAGTTTGCTGGAATTGTGCGGAATAAGCGACAGACAAGTCGACTCCGACGATAATTGCGATAAAATGTTCGCGGAAATACAGTACGCCGACGTCTACGAGAAGTTAAATTCCGCCGTTAAAGAGTCGAAAGACTTTCTGGCGAAATCGATGCGGTATGAACGCGTCTACTGAGCGCGTCGCATAAGGAATTCGTCCGCTTGGGAGGTTGCGCGCGAAAAGTTTGATTTGCGCGAGAAAACTTCGTTCGCGTCCATACGCGTCTTTAAACCGGCAAGGAGAGATTGTCGCGCGCGATTTCCGGACGTCGGGGAGAATCGTTTGAAATCAGACGCGTCGAGCGCTTCTTGCGAGTCGTTGATTCCGATCAATACGAAAAGAGTCTTTCACTGTTGCGCGAAATGAATGACCTGTTATACATGGAAGAGCGAAGCGTTACGGAAACACTCGAAGGAAGTCGTCAATTATTGGGACGGCGTCCGCGCCGCCGCGCGGTCGACGTTTTTTGAAGAACTTGGAAAATAGGATGTTCAGAAAGAGCTTCAAGCGACGACGCTTCATAAAGACGTTAAGAGCGCCGCGGAGGTCAAGAGATTGACGTTGCGCGTTGTGAAAGTCGGGTTTTTAAGAGGAAAGCAATGATGAAGATTATTGGAGTTATTCCCGCGCGGTATAAATCGTCTCGTTTTCCCGGCAAGCCGCTGGCGGATCTCTGCGGCAAACCGATGGTTTGGTGGGTGTACCGACAGTGTAAAAAGGTGGACGACTTTGACGCCGTTTACGTGGCCACCGACGATCGACGGATCTTTGACGCTTGCGCGGAACTTGGCGTCGAGGTCGTTATGACGTCGGATATTCACAGAACCGGCACCGACAGAGTCGGAGAGGTCGCGCGCGGTATTCCCGCCGACCTGATTGTGAATATTCAAGGCGACGAGCCCTTGCTCGAACCGACGACGATTAAGGCCGCCATCGAACCTTTCTACTCGAATCCCGAGCTTGAGGTCGCGAATTTAATGACTAGAATCAACGATCCCGCGGACGTCGTAAACGTTACGATTCCAAAGGTCATTACGAATAAGGACGGCGTCGGCGTTTATCTAACGCGCGCGGCGGCGCCGTATCCAAAAGGAAGTCTTGACGTCGCCTATTATAAACAGGTCTGCGTGTACGGTTTTAAACCGTCCGCGCTTAAGTTTTTTTGCGATTACGGCGCTAAATACGGCAAAGCGAAGATTGAAGCCGTCGAGGATATTGAGATTCTCCGATTCATTGAAAACGGGTACAAAGTGCGGTACGTCGAAGTAGAATCCGAAACGGTGGCCGTCGACACGCCGAACGACCTTGAAAAGGCGCGCGCGATCGTCGCCGCCAAGATTGCTTCCGGCGAGCTCCGCGTCCAATAAGACGATTCTGGAGAATCAATAATGAATAAAGTACAAGTCCTCGACTGCACGTTGCGCGACGGCGGTTATTGCAACGAATGGCGTTTCGGGTTTGACGCCGCGAAAAAAATCGTCGCCGGACTGACGGAGGCGGGCGTCGAGATTATCGAGTGCGGCTTTATCACTAACGAGACGACGTATGATCCCGAGGCGACGAAGTTTAACGCGGCGTCGGAAATCGCGGAACTGATTCCCGAAAACAGGGAGGGGAAGCTGTTTGTCGCGATGATGAATTACGGCGAGTACGACGTCGAAGAACTTCCCGTTTGCGACGGAACTTCCATTGACGGCGTTCGCGTCGCGTTTCATAAAAAGGATCTGAAGGAAGCCTTAGAACTGTGCGAACTGATTAAAGCGAAAGGGTACTTCGTTTTTGTTCAGGCGATGGCGTCCCTCTGTTACTCCGACGAGGAATTTTTATCGCTGATCCGTTCCGTGAACAAGATCGACCCCTATGCTTTCTACATAGTCGACAGCTTTGGCATGATGAAGGGAAAGGATCTGACGCGTCTTTTTTATATGGTGGAGCATAACCTCAAGGAGGGCGTTTGGATAGGCTTTCATAGCCATAATAATTTGCAGCTTGCGTATTCGAACGCGCAGAGAATAACGTCGGTTCAAACCGACCGGAATC